>DASXZC010000352.1:0-16295 GCA_036502165.1 Bryobacteraceae bacterium | reverse complement strand
CTCAGGCGGGTGACGAAAGAGAACCTGACGCCGGTGGTGAAATACAAATTCGGACTGGTGCAGGTGGATTTCCAAAAGTCCGAGGTGCGGCGCGATGGGCAATCGGTAAGCCTCGCGGGAAAGGAGATGCAGTTGCTGCGGTATTTGATCGATCACCGCGGCAACGCGCTGAGCCGCGAGGACATTCTATCAGCGGTGTGGGAATATCAGCCGAACGTGTCGACGCGGACGGTCGACGTCCACATTGCGTGGCTGCGCCAGAAGCTCGAGGATAATCCGCAGTATCCGAAATTCATCTTGACCGTGCGCGGACTCGGCTACCGATTCGCAGCCGCCTAGGTGACGGCCAGCACGCCGCCGCCTTCCATTTCGAGGCGATCCATCGCGAGGAATTCCTTGATGTGCGGATGCGTGCACTGATCGAGCTCAGAGACCGGCCCGAAGTAGATCGCCTCGCCCTGATAGAGGAACATGACCGAATCGGCGACGCGCCGCATCAGGTCGAGATCGTGGGTGACGACGACGCTAGTCAATCTTAGTTGGCGCTTCAAGCGCAACATCAGACTCGCGAGTTGATCGGACATGATCGGATCGACCATGGTCGTCGGCTCGTCATAGAGGACGCACTCAGGCTGCGCGGCGAGCGCGCGGGCGATGGCGACGGCGCGTTTGTGGCCGGTCGAGAGATCGGTAGGGCGGGCGTCCTTATAGTCGCCGAGGTCGACCATTTCGAGGAGTCCGTCGACGACATCCTCTTTGTTCTTTTCGTTGTAGTCATCGCGGAGCTCGAGGCTGAACAGGATGTTCTCGCCGACGGTCATTGAATCGAAGAGAGCTCCGTTCTGAAAGACCATGGTGACTTTCTTGCGGATGCGCCGGAGCTCGGTTTCGTCGGCGTTGGTGATATCGGTATGGGCGACGATGACTTGCCCTTGGTCGGGCTTGAGGAAGCCCATGATATGGCCGAGGCTGACGGATTTGCCCACGCCGCTGCGTCCGATGATGGCCAGAGTCTGGCCGGCATTGAGGAAGAAATTCACATCGACTAAAACCGGCCTATCGAACGTCTTATAGACGTGCCGGAATTCGATGTAGTGGGGAAAGATGTCGCTCATCGCTAGCCTGCCCGTTCCTTTTCAGTCAGATGCAGATTCCAATCGTCCTCGGTATTGACATTCTGAACCATCCGTGGATCGGCGTCGACGCCGATGCCTCCGAGTTCCGCGACCAGTTCCCGGATCCGCAGGCGGCCCTCGCCGAGCGCCCGGGCCACGTCGGCACGCGTACTACGATGGTACACCGCGCACAGCGGTTCGAGCCCGTGGGAGGTCCGCGCCACTACGCATTTGGCTTCGTTTTGGAATGCCGTCCGGAGGAGAGTCCGCAGGAAGCCGGCCTCGACGTTCGGCATGTCGCAGGCGACGAGCAGGACGTAATCTTCACGGCTGGTTTCGAGGGCGGCGTGCAATCCCGAGAGGGGCCCCTGGCCGGGAATGATATCGGGGACGACCGCGAGGCCGAGATGTCCGTAGCGAGCAGGATCCCCGAGGAGCGTCACCGATCCGGCGGCATCGCGCACCTGCGCGGCAATGGCTTCGACGAGTGTCTGCGATGCAAATTCGAGCAAAGCCTTGTCGCGGCCCATGCGCCGGCTGCGGCCGCCCGCCAGGACGAAGCCCGCGGCACGGGCGACTTCGGACATGAGAAAATCATAGCATCGCGCGTCGTCGGTCGAAGCCCTTGGTTTCCATCGAGTTTCCGGGTATACTGAATGCGAAACGTCAACGTAGGGAATTGTTTGAAGCAGATCGGAATCCTCGTGTCGGCTGCAATTATGCTTTTGCTTTCGAGCGGAATCGGATCCGCACAGCCCACGGCTAGCGCCGCGGTGCGGACGGCTACGACTGTGAAAGCAGACCCGCGCACCGGCCGTCTGGTGCGCAGCGTTGTTACTGCGCCGAAGATATCCACACCGAAAGTGATCACACCTGTGGAAATCCCCCCGCCACCCGAGCCGCCGACTTCGGCCGCGGCTGGGCCGGACACGGACATCAACGCGATGGTCGAGCAGTCGGCGCGCAAGAACGGTGTCGATCCGCTGCTGGTGCATTCGGTGATCAAGGCGGAAAGCAACTACAATCCGAACGCCGTTTCGAACAAGGGCGCGCAAGGGCTGATGCAACTGATGCCGGCGACTGCGCGCGAACTTGGCGTCAAGCATCCGATGGATCCGAAGGAAAACATCGAGGGCGGCGTCAAGTACCTGAAATATCTGCAGACTCAGTTCGGCGATCCGGCACTTGCGCTCGCCGCCTACAACGCCGGCGAAGGCGCCGTCAGGCGGTACAATTGGATACCTCCGTATCCGGAGACGCAGGATTACGTCGTGAAGGTCGCCCGCAACTATCGTGAGTTGCGAGGCAAGCAGCAGCCAAGTACAAAAACTACGACAGCAACCGTCGCAACGGCCGGCCCGCAAAAGCCGGTGCCACCAGCAGCAGTCACAGAAGCGCCAACGGAACCGCCGCCCACTCCGTTGCAGTATTATTACGATGCGCAAGGGCGTCTGACGTTGCGAACGGTAAGGTAGGTTTGGAATGACGAGTCGGGCGACAATCCGGATCGCCGTGCTGGCAAGCCTGTGCCACGCCGGTTTTGCCGCGCGCGCGGTTTCTGCGCGCAATCCTCCAACGACCAATTCGGCCGCCGCGGCCGTTCCCGTGGCCAACGCTAACGCCGGACTTGCCGTCCGCGCCGTGAAGTTCTGGTCCCTGGGCAACTCGACGCGGATCGCGATCGAAGTCAGCGCCGATTTTCAGTACCGCAAGGATCATCTCGACAATCCGAATCGAATGTTCGTCGATATCGCCGGCGCGCAGCCGCGGATCGATGGGCAGCCTGAACGCGGCCAGCACGTCATCGCGGTGGGCGACAAATTCGTCAAACAGATTCGCGTTGCGATTCCGCGGGCGGGAATGACGCGCGTGGTGCTCGATCTCGAACCCGGAGTCGAATGCACGACCTCGCAACTGTCGGCTCCTGACCGGTTGATGATCGAAGTCACTACGCCGGGCCGCGCGGAGACCCCTACGGTGACGCCGAGCGTCGTCGGAATCAAGCGGTTCGAGCCGCCGCCGGTGACGATCAGCCGCAATTCCGCTCCGCCGCCGGAGATCAATTTCATAGAGGATCCCGCGCCGCAAGTCGCCGCGCGGATGCCCAATTCGAATCCGCTGCCAACAGCGAAGCAGCGGCGATTGCTCGCGTCGGCCGCTGCGCCGCCGCCTCCTCCTCCGCCACCGCCTGAACCCGAGCCGGAACCGGTCATCAAGGCGACCGTTCCAGCCGCTACTGAACTGGCTTCGATCAATCCCTCGGCTGGCTTTCCCGATGGCGCGCCGCTGCCCGCGAAGCGAAACGCCAATGGCGATCGCACAATGGCGCGCGTGTTCGGCTTAAAGATCAAGCGGATCGTCATCGACGCCGGCCACGGCGGGAAGGACGAAGGCACGCGCGGTCCGAAAGGACTGCTCGAAAAGGACCTCGTGCTCGATGTCGCAAAACGTCTGGGAGCGCTGCTCTCTGACCGGCTCGGCGTGGAAGTCGTGTACACGCGTACCGACGATACGTTCATCCCGCTCGAGCAGCGGACGGTCATCGCGAACGATCGGCAGGGCGATCTGTTCATCAGCATCCACGCGAATTCTTCGAACATACGGTCTGTGTCGGGAGTCGAGATTTACTATTTGAGCTTCTCGAATTCGAAAGTCGATCTCGACACGGCGGCGCGTGAAAATGCGGGCGCGGAAAGTTCGGTGCATGAGCTCGAGACGCTACTGCAGAAGGCCATGCTCAACGACAAATTGAAGGAGTCTTCGGAGTTCGCGAGCAAAGTGCTGCAGGCGATGGCGGGGAGTCCCGGACCGCCGGTGGCAATTCCCGCTCCGGGAAATCGAAAAGGCGCGGCTTCGGCGGCGACCGAATCGAACAAGGGCGGTGTGCGCAGCCGTGGTATTCGGCGCGCTCCGTTCGTGGTGTTGATTGGCGCGCATATGCCGTCGGTGTTGGCCGAGATCGGATTTATTTCCAATCCCGGAGACGAGGCGCAGATGATGAAGTCCGCGCACCGGCAGAAGATTGCGGAGTCGCTCGCGAAGGGCATTGAGGAATACGCTCAATCCTTCAGCCGGTTTCAGGTAGCCGCGCGACAGGCGGGTCACACCGCTGCAGTGCGTCCCCCTGCGGCTGCAGTATCCGATACCCGTCCGTAAGTCGATGTTGACATCCGATATCGGATGCCGATATCATTGCCGCATGGCGAAAGCGGCGACGGATATCCTGCAAGGCACACTCGATCTGCTTGTACTGCGGACCCTCGATGGACTCGGGCCATTGCACGGCGTCGGCATCGCGGATCGCATTGAGCAAGTGACGCACGGCGTTTTCGTAGTCGGCCCGGGCTCGCTCTTCCCTGCACTCCATCGGCTGGCGGAACAAGGCTGGATCGATGGCCAGTGGGGTGAACTCGACACGGGCCGCCGTGCGAAATTCTACTCGATCACGCGATCCGGGCACGCACAGCTCGCCAAAGAAAAACGCAATTGGGATCGCATCGCAACCGCGATGAGCCAGGTGCTCGCGCAGGAGAGTTGACGGCCATGTCCCTGCTCCAACGCCTCGCTCATCTTCGGCGGAATCTGTTGCACAAAGAGCGCGTGGAGCAGGAACTCGACAGTGATGTGCGAGCCTATTTCGAACTTCTTGTCGATCGCCAGATCGCGCGGGGACTGTCTCCGGAAGCGGCGCGCCGCGCGGTGCGGATTGAATTCGAGAGTCCCGATACAGTGAAGCAAAACGTCAGGGAGGTCCGCATGGGAGCGATGCTCGAAACCACGATCCAGGATCTGCGCCACTCGGTGCGGATGCTGTTCAAGAATCCCGGCTTCGCGTTAGTCGCGATATTGACGCTGGCCTTGGGCATCGGTGCGAACACGGCGATCTTCAGTTTGATCAACGCCGTCATGATGCGACTGCTGCCGGTCGAGAATCCTGCGCGGCTCGTGCTGCTCACCGATCCAGGGTCGAGCGGCGTGGCGGTTGATACCTCGGAACACGGATTGCGGGAACGGATGTCGTATCCGGAATTCGAAGAACTGCGCGCGCACAACACGGTCTTCTCGGGCCTGCTCGCGGCGCAGAACGAGGTGAGCAATCTCGATTTGTCCCCCGCCGGATCGGGCACGGCGCCGCCGATCAAGGTCCGCACGCAACTGGTTTCGGGCGAATTCTTTCAAGTCCTCGGAGTGCGGCCGGCGCTGGGGCGTGTGTTCACTCCCGAGGAAGACAAAGTGCGCGGCGCAAATCCTGTCGCGGTCGCGTCCTACGGATTCTGGCAGCGGGAAATGAATGCGCAGTCCGGCGTTGTGGGCACGACGGTTCGCATCGGCCAATCCGTCTTTATGATCATCGGAGTCGCGCCGCCGGGCTTCCACGGAATTCTGGTGGGCACCGACACGGACCTTTGGATTCCGATGATGATGCAAGGGCAACTGCTGCCGGGGCGCGATTATTTGAAGCCGCGCGATACGCTGTGGCTGCAGATCATGGGGCGGCTCGTGCCAGGGATCACGCAGGCGAGCGCGGAGAGTTCGATCAACGTCACCTTTCAGCAGATTCTACACGCCTGGGTCGGTGACTCGCCGAGTGAACAGGATCTGAAGAGGATCGTGAATCAGAAGATCCAACTGCAATCAGGCGCGCGCGGAGCATCAGAGATGCGGGGCGAGTTTTCAGATCCGCTGATTCTGTTGATGGGCATGGTCGGGGTCGTCCTGCTGATCGCGTGCGCGAACATTGCGAACCTGATGCTGGCGAAGGCGAACGGAAGGCAGCGCGAAATCGGCGTGCGGCTGGCGCTCGGCGCGGCGCGTGCGAGGATCATCCGCCAACTGTTGACAGAGAGTCTTGTCGTCGCTGTCCTCGGAGGTGCCTTTGGAGTCGTGCTGGCCGCGGTGGGAACGCGTTTCCTTCTCGCCGCTGTCGCGAAGGGCGACGAGCTCGGCCTTGACAATCCGCTCGACAATCGCGTGCTGCTGTTCACGATGGCGATTTCGATCCTCACGGGCGTGGCGTTTGGATTGGCTCCCGCGATTCGCGCGACTCGCATGGATCTCAACCGGACGCTTGCCGCGGGCGGCCGTGGATCGACGGGCGCCGCGAGCCGTGTGCGTGTGGGAAGGATCCTCGTCGTCGCTCAAGTGGCGCTTTCGCTGGTACTGGTTTTAGGCGCGGCACTGTTCGTGCGGACGCTGCACAATTTGCTGACCGAGAACCTCGGTTATGACCGCGAACATTTGTTGATGGTGCGGGTCGATCCCTCTCCGGGTGGTTATAAAGGACCCACTGCGGCTGTGCTGTACGGCAAAATCGGTGACGCGTTGCATATGATTCCAGGTGTGGTCGATGTAACGTCCTCGAATACGGGGCTGTTCAGCGGCGATTCGGGCGATTCGATTTCGCTCGAAGGATCCTCGGTTCATAATCCGGAGCAACTCCGTTCGCGCTGGACGTCGGTGGGCGCGAACTACTTTCGCACGTTGGGAATTCCGATGTTGCGTGGACGCGAGATCAGTGAATCCGATGTGGCGCGCGGTCTGCCAGTGTGCGTCGTGAACGAGACGTTCGTGCGGCAGTTCTATCCGGACTCCGATCCGATCGGCCGGCATGTCACCGACGAATATCCAACGACGCGAGAAACGTTCGAAATCATTGGCGTTTCGGCGAATTCGAAGGAGCACCTGCCGAATGAGCGAGTGCGTCCGCGGTTCTATCCAAATCTTGCACATCCGATTGGATCGGTCGAATCGGTGACGTTCCTGGTGCGCAGCACGGGCGATCCCGCGGGTGTCGCATCCATGGTGCGGCGGCAGATCGCGCAAGTCGATGCGAATTTGCCGATCACAGCTCTACGCACCATCGAGGATCAGATTGACCGGCGACTGTTGATGCAGCGGCTGATGGCCGGGCTCGCTGCGTTCTTCGGAGCGGTGGCGCTGTTCATGGCAGCCATCGGACTCTACGGCGTTGTATCGTATTCGGTGAGCCGCCGCCAAGCCGAGATCGGAATCCGTATGGCGTTAGGCGCTTCGCGGGGGCGCGTGATCCGAATGGTGCTGAGTGAAGCGTTCACGATGGTGGTGATCGGCGCAGCGATCGGATTGCCGGTGGCGCTGATGGCCGGGCGTCTGATTGCGAGCCGGCTCTATCGGCTGACTTCAGCGGATCCGTTGGCGATCGTGATGGCTACGGGAACGATCCTCAGTGCGGCGCTGCTCGCGGCATATGTGCCGGCGCGCAGAGCTTCACGGACGGATCCGGTGAATTCGATCAAGTCCGAGTAGACTCGCTATTCGCCACGCAACACGGCGGCCGGATCGGTGAGGGCCGCGCGGATTGCAGGACTGGTCGCGGCCACGAGCGCCACAGCCAAAAGCGCGATTGCCGCGGCCGCGAGTGTTTTTGGATCGCCGGGCGCGACCCCAAATAACAGCGACTTCAGAAGCCGCGTCAGTGTCGCTCCGCCTACGATTCCGAACGCGAGCCCGAGGGTCGCGGGAATCAAAATGCCGCGATAAATCAGCGTCGCGATGTTGCTCGACGTCGCGCCCAAGGCCATGCGGATGCCGATCTCCCTGCTCCGCTGCGCGGCCAGATACGCCGATACGCCATAGATTCCGGCCGCCGCGAGCACGATGGCGAGGGCTGCGAACAGACCGAGTAGCCACATCGCGCGACCGGGATCGCGAGTTAGATATTCTGTGCGCTCCGCGAGTGTTTGTGGCTGATCGAGCGGTATGTCCGGAGCTTCGGCAGACACGGCTTGCCGTACGGCGGACGCGATCGCTGCGGGATCCCCTGCGGCGCGCACCAGCAGATGTTCCATGCGCAACGTGTTCTGCGATTCCGGCAGATAGATGTATTCGGTGTCGCAATCTTCCACCGAATCGATGCAGATATTACCGGCGACTCCAACGATCTCGACAGGAATGTCCTTGCCGGGGACGATGTTGAATCCAAGCTCCGGCAGGATGATACGGTGCCGAATAGCATGGCCGCCGAAGTGGCGACGCTCAATCGCTTCGCTAACGATCGCGACCGGGGTGGATCCGGCGCGATCAAGAGAATTGAACGGGCGGCCGGTGAGCAACGGCGTCGACACGACCCGGAAGTAGTCATCGCTAACGACGGCGATGCGCGCCAAGTGCTCCTGCTTACGAGCGGGTTCGCCTTCGGGTTGGACGTCCAACATGATGGACACGCCATACATGGGAACGCGGCTCGCGGTCGCGGCCATTTGAACGCCGGGCAGCTTGCTGACGCGGTCGCGAATGCGAGCGTAGAGGGCCGCACCGGCGGTGCTGGTTCCATCTTTCGACTGCGGCAATGCGAGGAAATTGGTGAGTACGTGCCGGGGATCGTATCCGAGATCATGCGATCGGATCGCGGAGAACGTCTGCATCAAGAGTCCTGCGCCGGATAAGAGAATTATGGCCAGCGCCACTTCGCACGCGATCAGCAGGCTCTGTGGACGCGTGGTCGTTCTCGATCCCTTGCCGGTCGCCTCTCGCAATCGCCATGACGATCGCAGGGCCGGAAGGATGCCGAATAGAAGCGCGGACGCGACGCCGAGCGAGAGAGTCGCCGCGAGCACGCGCCAGTCGAGTCCGAGTTCATCGGCTCGCGGCAGATGTGCGGTCAACGGTTTCAAGGTGTGCAGTCCTGTGTAAGCGATCAGGAGTGCGCCAACGCTCGCGGCGAACGAGATCAGCAGCGCTTCGGCCAGTACGAATCGCAGGATCCTCCAACGCGTCGCGCCGAGCGCCATGCGGATCGAAACCTCCTGCCGCCGCGCTGCCGATCGCGCCAGCATTAGATTCGCGACGTTCACGCACGCGATCAATAAAACGAACGATACGGCGCCCGAGAGCAGCAACAGCAGCGGACGCTGGGTACCAGTGACCAACTCGAGCAGCGGAGTCGCTTTCAGCTTTAGCTCCGGATTCTCTCTTGCAACGCGCGCAGTCACGGCATCGAGTTCCGCCTGCGCCGCCGCGATCGAGACGCCGGGCTTCAGACGTCCGATCACGTTCAGGGCGTGCGGGTGATCGTTGATCACATAGGGCGTGTAGATGGGCCCAGGGTCAACGCCAGCGGCCTTGAAGCCGGGCGGCATTACGCCGATCACGACCCAAGGTTCGTTGTCGAGAATGATTTTCCGATTCAGGATTTGCGGATCGCCTCCGAAACGGCGCTGCCAGAATCCGTAGTCCAATACGACCACGTGATCGTGGCCGTGCTGGTCCTCACCGGGAAGGAAAGTCCGCCCCAGCATCGCATGCGCGTGCAGCATCTCGAACCAGTTCGCGGTCGCGCAGGGTCCTCTAGTCTGTTCTGGTGCGCCTTGGCCTGTGATGTTCAAGATGCACGTCTGGTTCGCGGCCAGGATCTCGAACGTCTGAGACGATCGTCGCAATTCCTCGAAGACGGGCGGCGTCAGGTGCAGTCGCTTTCCGCCATCCGCGATGAGCGCCAGCCGATCGGTTTGATAGCCGGGCAAGGGCCGCAGCAGCACCGCATTCACAACCGAGAACATCGTCGTGTTCGCGCCGATGCCGAGTGCGAGTGTGACTACAGCGGCCACTGTGAACGCCGGACTACGGCGCAATCCGCGCGAGGCGACGATGAAATCGGAAGTCATAATTCGTTACCAGCGTTGATGCACCAGCGTTCGGATGCGTTCGTCGTAGATGGCCCGCACCTTGTTCATCGCGGTTTCAGAAAGTGGATGCAAGCCGGATGCCGCGCAGTTCTCGGCCACCTGTTCCGGCCGCTTGCCTCCGGGGATCGCGCAGCTTACGGGCTTGAACATGAGGATCCATCGCAGCGCGAACTGAGCGAGCGTCATACCTTCCGGCACGGCGGACTTCAATTCCTCGATCGCGTCGAGTGCCGTTTCATAGTCGACTCCTGAGAAGGTCTCGCCCATATCGAACGCCTCGCCGTGGCGATTGAAATTACGATGATCGTCCTTCGCGAAGGTTGATTGAGCAGTGAGCTTGCCGGTCAGCATCCCGCTGGCGAGAGGTACGCGAGCGATGACTCCGATGTTCTTCTCCAGCGCTTGCTCGAAAAATAGCTCGGCTGGGCGCTGACGGAAACAGTTGAAAATGATTTGGACCGTTTTGACGTTCGGATATTCGATTGCCTTCAGCGCTTCTTCCACACGCTCGACGCTGACGCCGTAGTGTCGGATTTTGCCCGCTTTTACGAGGGCGTCCATGGCTTCGAAAACCTCAGGACGATAATAGACATCGGCCGGCGGACAGTGCAGTTGCACGAGATCGATCGCGTCAGTCTCCAGGTGGCGCAGACTGTCTTCGACGAAGCCGGTGAGATTCGCCGCTATATATCCGGCCGCGGCATGCGGTTGGAGGCGCCTTCCAGCTTTAGTGGCAACGACAATTTCCTCTTTGCGATCACGTTTGAGTTGGGCGATGAGACGCTCGGAATGGCCCATCCCATAAACGTCCGCAGTGTCGATGAAGTTGACGCCGCAGTCGATGGCTTTGTGCAGCGCCGCAAGCGATTCCTTGTCGTCGGTCGTGCCCCATGCTCCGCCGATCGCCCAGGCGCCGAAGCTGATCTCTGAAACGTTCCAGCCGGTGCGGCCGAGCGGTCGATAGTGCATGAATCTTACTGTAACTTGGTAGCTGCGCTTCTCCAGGATTCTATGTCGAACATTTTTACGGGACTCAAAGTCATTGATTGCGCCACCTACATCGCGGCGCCGGCGGCGGCAACAGCGCTCGCGGATTTCGGAGCTGAAGTCATCAAGATCGAAAGGCCGCCGCACGGGGATCCGTATCGCTATATTGGCCTCGTTCCGGGCATGGCGGTGTCGGAGCATGCGTATTGCTGGATTCTTGACAACCGCTTGAAACGCAGCATCGCGCTCGATTTCGGCAAAGAGAGTGCGAGAGCCGTGTTGTACAAACTGGTCGAGTCTGCGGACGTCTTCATCACAAACTTCCAGCCCCAGTTGTTGCGCAAATTCAAGCTGGAATATGAGACGCTCAAGGCGATCAATCCGAGGCTCGTGTTTGCGCAGATCACAGGCTATGGTGAGGTGGGTCCTGACGCCGAGACGCCGGGTTATGATGCTTCGGCGTATTGGGCGCGATCGGGATTGATGAGCACCATTCACAACGCCGGCGCGGATCCGGCCGTTTCGCCGTGCGGATTCGGCGATCATCCGACGAGCATGGCGCTCTATGGCGCGATCGTCACTGCGCTCTATCAGCGCATGAAAACCGGCGAGGGAATGAAAGTCTCGACTGGATTGATTGCTAACGGAGTTTGGTCGAACGCCTGCCAGGTGCAGGGTTCTCTGCTCAGTGGAAAGCGGCCGGCGCGTTGGAGCCGGGCGAACGCGATCAATCCGCTGGTCAATCACTATGTGACGTCCGATGGCAAGCGGATGTTGTTCGTATTTCTCGTGCCGGGGCGCGACTGGATCAATTTGTGCGCCGCGATCGGAAAGCCGGAATTGGCGGATGATCCGCGGTTCAACACGTTTCCGCTTCGCACGCAGAACAGCGCGCAGTTGGTGGCGATCGTCGACGAGGCCATCGGCAGCGCGCCTCTCGAGGAATGGCGCAAGCGATTCGCTGCGTGTGATCTGATTTGGGGATTGGTGCCCGACATCGATGAAGTCGCCTCCGATCCGCAATTGGTTTCGACAGGAGTGATCGACACGGTTGTCGATTTTCCAGGCGGTCCGCAGAAGACGGTCAGCAATCCGATGTGGATCGACGGCGCGCGAAAAGAGCAGCCACGATACGCTCCTGGCATGGGGCAGCACACTGCCGAGATCCTGGCGCAAGCGGGTTATAGTCCTGAAGAGATCGATCAACTGCTGGCCTCAGGCGCGGCCGTGCAGCAGCAGAAGTTATAGTCTCCTTCAATTTTTTTTTGCGGGCTCCGTTACTTTGCATCCTTGAGCTGCGAAGTCTCAGAGGAACGACGCCGCATGCGGCGCTGACTCGCAACATATTCGAAGGAGATCGAACAAATGAAGAGAACGTTGACGCTGTTGAGCGTGATGCTACCGCTCATCGGAGCCTCCACCGTGACGTATGCGGACACCTGGGTCGTGACGGCGAACAATGATGCCGACAACAACCGGCTGCTGGTGTTCGACCTCGATGGCAAGCAGCGGCAATCGCTCGCGACCGGCGGACAGGGCGGCGTCAGCGGCAATTCCGGCGGTATCGCGGCGAACGGCAACATGGTCGCGGTGGTGAACTATGGATCGAACTCCGTTTCGATTTTCACTCCGCTTCCCGATATCAGCAACGGCTTCCAACTGCATGAGATCGTGTCGACTGCGTCGAATCCTGTTAGCGTCGCTTGGAGTTCCGATCACCTGTACATTCTGGGGACGACCACTGTCGAATCGCACCCGTATTGGAACAGTTGGGTCAGCATGAACGCGGACGGAACGGTCGGACTCATGCTGGCCGACGGCTCCGCGGCACAGGTCGGCGTGCTGCCGAATTCGCTCATTATTACGGAGAAAACGAACGTAATCGAAACGGTGGCTTTGGATCTCGGCGGGCCGGTGATGGGCAGTCCGGCACTGGTGGCGAACATTCCGGCGAACGTGAACGCTCCATTCGGATTGGTTACTCGATCGAATAACGCATGGGTCACGATTGCGCATGCGAACGAAATGAGTCTGGTCCGCGATGGAGCAGTGTTGACGACTGTGGCGCCGGGTGCCCAGATGGCTCCATGCTGGGTGACGCTTGATGGACCGTTCCTGTATTCGGCCAATTCGCCGAGCATGTCGATTTCGAGGATGGCGGTCTATGGACAGAAGATCGTGCTGGACCTCGAAGTCGCGGCGAAGACCGTCAACAATCCCACTGATATTGCGTATTCGAATAACGTGCTCGGCGTGATCGACAGCGATGGAACGTCAGTGACGCATGTGTCGATCTTCACGGTCGACGAGGACGGGAACCTCACGCTGAGTAACTCGGAGACGATCAATTCGGCAACGGTGAATGGGATGGCCGTGGTGGTGACGAGCAGCAATTAAGTGTTCGACTCTTCGAGCGCCTGAGAGACCGATTCCCATTCGGTGAGATAGCGTTCGGCGGCGGTGCGGCGCTCGGTGAGCAGATTGGTCAGGCGCAGGTTCTCATCCGCGCTTTTGAAAGTTCCCAGCTCGCGTTCGAATTCGGCAATCTCCGATTCGGTTTTGCTGATTTGTTCTTCTAACTTCGCGCGCTGGGCTTTCATTTGCTGGAGCTTCATCGGATTGGTTCGCTTGGCGGAGGCGGCTGCTTTCGAGGGTGGTGCGGTAGCCGCCTCAACCGGCGCGGGCACGGCGGCGTGGTTGAGGTTGAGGTCGATGGGGGCTCCGCTCTTGCGCCATAGATAATCTTCATAATTGCCAGGGAAAACGCGGACTTCGCCATCGCCGATTTCGAAGACGCGGGTCGCCAGCTTGTCGATGAAGTACCGGTCGTGCGAGACGAAGACAACGGTTCCGGTGAATTCGGCCAGCGATTCAAGCAGTACATCTTTGGCGCGCATATCCAAGTGATTCGTGGGCTCGTCGAGAAGGACAAAATTCGACGGACGCCACAACATCTTCGCGAGCGCATAGCGATTGCGCTCGCCGCCCGAGAGGACTCCGATGCGTTTGAAGACGTCGTCTTCGGAAAACAGGAAACATCCTAAGAGGCTTCGCAGTTCGGTCACTGTTGCTTTTTGCGCGATGGAAGACAGATCGTCGAGCATCACCGCGCGGGGGTCGAGTTCCTTGTATTGATCCTGCGCGAAGTAGTCGACATCGACGTTGTAGCCGAGCTTATAGTCGCCCGAGGTCAGCGCTTCGGTCCCGGAAAGCAGTTTGATGAGAGTGGACTTGCCAGCGCCGTTGATGCCGACGAGCGCGACGCGGTCACCTTTTTCGATAATGAAATTGACGTTTTCAAGAACTTTCTTCGCGCCGTAGCTCTTCGAGACATTCGTGAATTCGGCGACTACGCGTCCGCTGGGCTTCGGCTGCGGGAACGTGAAGTGGATCGTCTTCTCTTCAGGCGGGACTTCGATACGCTCGATCTTCTCGAGTTCCTTGATCCGGCTTTGGACCTGCTTCGCCTTGGTCGCCTGCGCGCGGAACCGATTGATAAAGGCTTCGAGAGCGTCGATGCGATCTTTCTGATTGCGATAAGCGGCTTCGAGCTGGAGCCGGCGATCGGTCTTCTGCTGGATGTATTTGTCGTAGTTGCCGGAGTAGAAATGCACGCCTTTGTTCCAGATTTCCACGATTTTCTTGATCGTCACGTCGAGGAAGTAGCGGTCGTGCGAGATCAGAAGGAAGGCGTTCGGGTAGCTGTTCAGATAGTCCTCGAGCCAGTTGCGCGCTTCGAGGTCGAGGTGGTTGGTCGGCTCGTCGAGCAAGAGGATGTCGGGCTGCTGCAGCAGGAGTTTGGCGAGTGCGATGCGCATTTGCCATCCGCCTGAGAACTCTTCGGTGCGGCGCGTCCAATCCTCTTTGGGGAAGGCGAGTCCGTTGAGCACGGTGCCGACTTTGGCTTCGATCGCGTACCCGTCGCGCGCGTTGAATTCGGCGCTGACGCGTTCGAAACGTTCTCCGACGGCCGTGTATTCGGGGCTTTCAGGATCGAGGTCGGACATCTTGCCGGTGAGTTCTTCGAGCTCGATTTCCATATCCTGGACGTCGGCGAACACGGACATGCACTCGTGGAAAACGGTGTTGCCGGAGAGTGTGAGGCCGTCCTGAGGAAGGTAGCCGGTCGTGAGGCCTTTCATGACGGTCATGTCGCCGCTGTCGAAATGATCCATGCCGGAGATGATTTTGAGTAGCGTGGATTTGCCGGTACCATTGCCGCCGACGAGGCCGATGCGGTCTGTGGGGGTGATCAACCAATTGAGGTTTTCGAAGAGGAGCTTGTGGCCGAAACGCTTGCCGGCCGCGGTGAGCTGAATCATTTTCTTTCCTCTATTATCGCGGGTCGGGGGCGGGGCGGGGTCCGCGCAGAGGCGCAGAGGTGCGCAAAGGCCTCGCTAAGGTTAGCGGATTGGATGGGGGCGGCGGTTGCTGTTTGTGTTCTTCCTCGTTTGTTATTCGGGGGACCGGGGAGTGGGTTTCCGGGGCAGGTGATTCCTGGAAAAGGGGTTGCGCGCTGCCGGGTTCGTTTTGCAATGGCGCTTGTTCGGACGGCCGGTCCGCTGGATTTCCGAAAACATCGGGACGCTGATAGGGCGGCAAGAATGCCGAGTCGCGGATGCGGCTGGGGTCGAGACGGGCTTGCTCGAGATTGCGGAAATTCTTGAGCATGGCATTGAACTGATTCTGAAGAGTGGCGAGGTAGCGGCGGAGGAGGTCGAGTCCGTGAGAGAGGTCGGAGGCGCCTTGCCACGCTTCGGCGAGGAGTCCCATTTCGTCGATTTCTTTCCAGTGGGCGTGGGCTTCATTCTGATGGTTATTGAGGCCAATTTCGAGGAGGGCGGTTTCCATCATGACGAGGCGTTCGAGGCGCCAGTCGATGTTGGAGAGCTTTTCGACTAGGCGGAGCTCGGCTTTGGTCATGGGGCGGAGGTCGTCGACCCAGGCGTCATAGACGCAGCGGTATTCGGCCGAGGATTCGACGTCGAGGACGGTGTGGATGGACGCGGAGAGCCCA
Organism: Bryobacteraceae bacterium; assembly: GCA_036502165.1. GTDB lineage: Bacteria > Acidobacteriota > Terriglobia > Bryobacterales > Bryobacteraceae > F-183. The sequence continues at coordinate 513 of DASXZC010000352.1, read as the reverse complement.
TGGCGGATGGCGTTTTTGGAGGAGGCGGACTTGCCTTCGATGGTGATGGGGCCGCGGGAGAGGGATCCGTTGGCGCGGGAGGCGGCGGCTTGGGCGGGGGTGGATTTGCGTTTGGCTCTTGGGGCTTCGGCCGTGGGTGCTGGTTTGGACATGATAGTGACGGGCCTCCTGAGCATAGTGTCGGGGAGGGGGGTGGCGGGAGTGGCGCGGGGATTTGGGGTAAGTTGTTGGTGGGATGGGAGAAAATAAATATTCTCGGCTTGTGGACGTGAAAGTTCGCATCAGTCCGGCGGCGAGAGTAGGCGGAGGGGCGGGAAGCAGCCAGGGCCGCCGGATTGATGGGAACGTGCGTTGAGCTAAACCGCTTGGATACGGCCGCTGCTATGGAGATTGGATGCCGAACTGCACCGGTTGCCGAGGGATGAGAACGAGCCAGACAGCCGGTTGTGCACCAAACGGCGGTTGCTTTCCGCAGAAAACAAGTGTCAAAAGCCGTGTGATCGACCTCCCGGA
>DASXZC010000351.1:0-8304 GCA_036502165.1 Bryobacteraceae bacterium | reverse complement strand
ATCATGCCCGGCGCCCTCGACGATAAACAGTTGAGTCGGCGCCGGAATCATTTTTAGCGCCTCCTCCATCTCGCCACGCGTCGCAAAACTGTCCCGCGATCCCTGCGCAAAAAACGCCGGCTTATGGATCTGCGGCAAGTGCGCCGTCCTCGGTTTCTCCGGTTTCCCTGGCGGATGCAGCGGGTACGACGTCAACATCAATCCCGCGGCATCGATCGCAGGATCCTCAGCCACCAGCATCGTCGCCTGCCGTCCGCCGTACGACTGGCCCGCGAGGAACAGCTTCGCATCCCGACCCACTTCACCACGCAAAAGCGCAAGCGCCTGCCGCAATCCTTCGCGATCCCCCGCACCCTCCGGCGGCCTCGGAGGTCCCGCATGCCGCTGCCGGAACGGAAGGTCGCACCGCAGCACGGTCCATCCAGAATCGCACAGCTTCGCACTGATCGCTTTCAGCAGCGCGGACTCCGCATTCGCGCCCGCCCCATGCGTCAGCACCATGGCAGAGCCCGAACTCTTGCCCGCCGGCAGCTCGAGCCAACCCCTCACACCGTCGCGTTCGATTCGTTGCATATTCACAATCAGGCTAGTATGAGGTCATACGATGAAGCAAGGCTCGCTCTACTTCGAACCTCCCAACGAGGATCCGAAACCGCCCCCGCCACGGCGGCGATTCTTCACGGTCACGGAATTCACGAACCTCCTGCGCGGCATTTTTGAAGAGCGATTTTCCGACGTTCTCATCGCCGGCGAGATCTCCGGATCGAAACAACCGCCGAGCGGCCACATCTATTTCACGCTCAAAGACGCAGCCTCCGAACTCGGCTGCGTCGTCTATAAGAGTTCCCTCCGGTTTCTCCGCTTCAAACCGAAAGACGGCATCGCCGTCATCGCCCGCGGACGCCTCGACGCCTACGGTGGACGCTACCAACTCGTCGTCGAATCGCTCGAGCCCCAAGGCCACGGCGCGCTCCAATTCGCCTTCGAACAATTGAAAAAGAAGCTCGCCGCTGAAGGACTCTTCGAGACCGCCCGCAAGCGCCCCCTGCCGCGCCTGCCGCGCCGCATCGGCATCATCACCTCCCCTTCCGGAGCCGTCGTGCAGGACCTCCTACGCATCCTCGACCGCCGCTTCAAAGGTCTGCACATACGCGTCTACCCAGCCCTCGTGCAAGGCGACGGCGCCATCGAACAAGTCTGCAGCGGACTCCATTATTTTTCGAATTCCGGCTGGCCCGACCTCGTGATCCTCGCCCGCGGCGGCGGATCTCTCGAGGATTTGTGGACGTTCAATGAGGAAGCCGTGGCCCGCGCGATCGTCGGCTCGAAGGTCCCTGTCATCTCCGCCATCGGCCATGAATCCGACGTCACCATCGCCGACTTCGTCGCGGATCTGCGCGCCCCAACGCCATCCGCCGCCGCCGAACTCGCCGTCCCCACTCACGAGCAACTGCTCGAACAAATCGCCGCATCGCGAAACAAAATCGCACAGGCGATGCGCTACCGCATGTCGCAGCTCTCGCGCCGCCTGCATCAACGCGGAACCGATCGCGCCGCACTCCTGCTCCGCGGCCGCATCGGACGCGCCCAGCAGAAGCTCGATGAATCCGCCTTCCGCATGCGCGAGGTCTGGAGAGCGATGCTCGAAAACCGCCGCCGCCGCCTGCAGCAACTTGGCACCCGCGTGCAGCAGCGTGATGTCCGCCTGCAATTCGGAGACATGCACCGCCGCCTCGAACGCCTCTCCGGCCGCCTGGTCCAAGCCATGCGCCGCCGCCTGAGCCGCACACGCGGACGCCTCGACCCCGCCGCCGCCCATCTCACGCAGCTCAGTCCCTTGAAGATCCTCGACCGCGGTTACGCGCTTGTCCAAAACGAAGCCGGTGAGCTCGTCAAAAATCCGCAAGCCGCGCCAGAAGGATCGCAAATCCGCGTGCGCCTCGCCGAGGGAAAATTGAACGCGCGCGTCACATAAATCGTAAAGATTCGGTGAGGAGGTCCGCAAATGCGTCCGCTAATCACGCTCGCCATTCTTGTCACCTGTCAGGCGCGTTCGCAATCCCTGGTGAAGCATACGTTCGACACCGACACCGGTGGATGGCTCACGATGGGCACCAACGGCTCCGTCGCGATCACTCACGACAAGGCGTCAGTGAAAGCCGGCGCGGGCGCACTCGAGTACAAATATTCGCTCGACGGCCAAGGAATCAACACGGCTATTCTGCCGCTCGGCGCCCCAGGATCCGTCGCCGCCATGGGCCACGTGAAGTTCTGGATCAAGTCCGATCACGACACCGCCATCGGCGTGGTCCTCTCCGAGAAGAAGCCCGGCGGCGGAGACTACACGGCTCTCGTCTGGACTCCCGCCAACGCCTGGCAGCACATCGATCTGGTCCCAGCCGACTTCACCGCCAACGACGGCCCCAACGATCCTGTCGACGCCGACGGCAAACTCGACCCCGCGCAAATCGAAGCCTTCGGCATCATCGACGTTGCACAACTGTTCAACCACCTGCCCACCGAAGCGCCGATCGTTGTCGCCCGCTCCTCCGGATCCCACACCATCCTCCTCGACGACTTCGAAATCACCGACGCCAAGCCCCCGGCCTCCGCAGCCGCGGGCAACGTCGTCATCGACCGCTTCGATCGCGGATTCTCCCAGTGGATCACTCTCGGCGGCATGACGCTCGCCCTCTCTTCCAGCGCCGAGAACCCGATCGCCGGACCCACGCTCACCGCCTCCATACAAACCGTGGAAGGCAAGCTCGCCCTGCTCACGCGCCGCATCGACGGCGCCCGTATCGAGGGAACGAAAAGGATCGCCTTCGATATCGCCGCCGATCACGAAGGCACCTTCGTCCTCTCGATCGAAGTCAAGAAAACCGGCGCCACGAGCGGGCAAGGTCCGCGTTATAACTTCGAGATTAATCCTCCGGAAGGCCGCAAAGTATTCCGCGTCAACGTCAGCCTCGCCGATTTCGAAGCCGACGAGAATTCCGCCGAGGATCCCGCCGGCAAACTCGAGGCCGGCCACATCAAGTCCATCTCCATCGGAGACATCACCGCCCTCGCCGGCGGCGCGGCTGGTCCCAACAAAATCTGGATCGGTCCCGTGGAAATGGTCCGTTAAGTTTCTGTTGGCTGATATACTGTCCGGTGTTCTCACCGGCAAACCCGTCGCCTATTACGCGTGAATTGTAACGAAATCGAGCCGGGAGTCACCTTACGTGTGAGGACTCGATTTTATGGACCACCAGATAGCCCTCAACACGCAAGCCGTCGAGCGGTACACACTCGACGAGCTCACTTCCCCGGAGAGGGAAGAGTTCGAGGAGCATTTCTTCACTTGTGCCGATTGCGCCGCGGCCCTGCGTGAACACGAGGCTTTCGCCGCCAACGCGCGCGCTGTATTCAAGGAAGATCAGCTCGCCGCAACACACTCGAACCGTACGCCGCAGCCGGAGTCGAAATCGTGGGCGCAGCGCATCAAGGGTTGGTTCGGAATGCGCACGCTCATCCCCGCCTTCGCCGCCCTGGTACTCGCATTCGTCCTGTTCCGTCCTCCGGATCCCGCAGGTCCCACATATGCCTGGACGCTCCCCGCGGACGTTCGCGATGAAGTACCGCATCAAAAGGTGGCGCCCTCGACCGTATGGCTCGCCCCGACTATCGATCTGGTAACCGGTTCACATCCGGACCGCTGGTCCGTCTATCATTGGGAGATCCGAAAGACCGAGGGGGAGATCCGAAACGGAGACGGTGGCAAGATCGTCGCTCAAGGCGACGGCCGCCAGGGCATTGGCCATCTGACGCTCAAAGTGCCGGCTTCCAAGTTCGATTCCGGCAAGGAATATCGCCTGATCGTTCAAGGCGACCCGGCCACGCTCCCCATCGGCGCCAGTTTCGTGATTGACCGGCAGTAAAACGAACCGCGAGGGGATGTTCGAACAATATGTTGAAACAGCAATTTCCGATCCACTATTTCCACGCCTACGGCTCGGCCTTCGGCGCCCAATTCACCAAACCGTCGCCGGCAGTTGTGGAAGCGCAGGCCGCAACCTCCGTTGCCGCCGTCGGAGGCCACGCGTTTGCTTCCTCCGGACCATTTAACTTCAGAGAAATCGTCCGCTTCAATCGCGCATCGACTCAGATCGCCGCCGTCGACGAAGGGGACTCTTACGACACCGTCATCACCTGCGCGATTGAAGGCATCAACGTTTTCAATCATTTCACCGCGGATGAAATTGTGGCGCATTTGTCGGTCAAGACCTCGCACGACGGAAAGATCGAGTCTTTTCAGACCGTCGGCACCCGCTTCGTGAATCTCCGCGTCGGCGGAGTCCCGGTCAATCCGACGCTTCACGATGAGTGCGACAACGAATACGGTACCGGGCAAACGGTCAACCCCGTCTATGATTTCTCCACGAAGTCGAACATCGTGCAGAATCCCAAGAACCCGCGCGGCTATATGACGACCCTTGTGACCAACACCAACGTCCAATCGCGCAGCATCCAGGCGCAAGGCAACGCGCTATATGTCCCGGATTTCGGCGTCGTGTATCTGGCAGAATATCTAGTTACACCGTATGCCCGGCAACTCAACATGTTCCGCATCGAATTCGGTTGCGGAGTCGGCGGTCGCGGAAGCGGCGGCGGTATCGGCGGCAACGGTTCCACGGTTCCACCGACTCTCTAAATCGATACTCGCCTTTGCCGCGATCGCCATCGTAGGATGTTCGCATCCTACGGTTGCCGGCAAGCTGAAGGAAGCTGAGAACTTTTGGCGGCAGGGCAAGCTAGCGGAACGAAATCAGGCGGTTGAGGATGCCTTCCAAATCGATCGGAAAAATCCGATCTGGATCAGTCCGGCTCCTGTCCCAGATTACTTGCGCGGAACCAGGGTTGAGGTAATGAGCCTCTGGTCCCGCGCAGACCAGAACCCCGAAGGTAGCCGCGCTTTGCTCGCGGAGGCGCGCCAGGTTTCATCCTCGCTCCACAACGACGGTCTGATTGTCCGCACCGACTACCGAATCGCGCGTGATCTTCTCGACGAGGGCAACGTCGCCGAGGGCGGTGCGAGGTTCGAATCAATCGTGGATCGGGTACGGAAGAGCGGGGACAAGCCTCTCCTGGCCCAGGCACTGGTGAGCCTCAGCGCCGCCCGTATGCGATCGGACCGGCACGACGAAGCCATCGAATTGTGCCGGGAGGCGGCGAAGCTTCTCGAATCCGCGCCTAACCCGCTCACAAGCGCCACGATCGAAAACAATCTCGGATGGAGTTACCTCCAATTGGGAAACGAGCCTGAAGCACTCGAGCACCTCAGGCGATCGGTCGAACTGTACCGAAACATCAACAACGCGGCCGCCGGTGAAGTGACGGTACTCCGCAACATTGCGGCCTACGAGGCCCGCAAATTGCAATTCCGTGAAGCCGCCAAGGAATTGATGCGAGCCGATCAGGCGGCTGCGAGTCTGCCGGACGACAGGCGCGCCGCCGTACTGACCGATTTGGCCGAGGCCTACATCGTCGACCACGAATTGGAACCCGCCGAGTCGACTATTTCGAAGGCCCGCGCGCTGGCAAAATTCAATGGCCGGATCGTATCGCACGATGATGCTCACATCGTGTTCGTCGAAGCCATGATCGAAGACGCGCGCGGCGACACTCGAGCCGAAACGGGTTACCGGCAGGTCGCCAATTCCACCGTCGCCTGGAGTTCGATGCGGCTCGAAGCCGCTCTCAAGAGCGCCCGTTGGCTGGCAGCGCACAAACGCGCGGATGAAGCCGAGGCTCAATTCCGTGCCGCCGAAGCCTTGCTCGAAGATATGCGCCAAAGCCTCGATCACGACGACTCGAAGCTTTCCTTCTTTGCGGACGCCGGGAACATTTACAACGAATATGTCGACCTGCTTGTCAGCCGGCACAAGGATCTCGAAGCCCTGCAAGCAGCCGACCGCAGCCGCGCGCGTCTGCTCTCCGACTACCAGAAAGTCGGACTCGGCGGACTCGATCTGGCTCACCTGCAATCCCGCTTGAAAACGGTGGATGGAATTGCGCTGTCCTATTGGATTGGCGGCGAACACTCCTATTTGTGGATCATCGGCGACCACGTCTTCGAGCGAGTCACGCTAAACGCGCCCCCTGCGGCGATTCGCGACTGGGCGCGAACGTACTTCGAAGCGACGTCCTCGCCCGCCGAATTGCCGGCCGCGGCCATCGATGCCGGAAAACATTTGCGCGAAACTCTGCTAGTTCCAGCTCAAAAATATTTGACGCACGATCGCCGAGTCTTCATGGTCCTCGACGGCCAACTCGGACTCCTCAATCCCGAATCTCTCCCCGGCGCCCAAAGCCGCTGGTGGATCGACGAAGCGATCGTCAGCGCAGTCCCTTCACTCGCGCTCCTCGAACGTCCTCCCGACACCCTGCAGCCTACGTCGTTGCTGCTCGCGATGGGCGACGCCGACCCTTCACCCGGATTTCCAAAGCTCGCCCAAGCCTCCGCCGAACTCGGCGCGATCACACGCTTGTTTCCCTCGGCGCTCACTCGCGAGTTCGCCGGCAGCGCGGCCACTCCGAGCGCATACGGCCACGCAAATCCCGGCCAATTCCAGATGATTCACTTCACAGCCCACGGCAAGGCGGAGGCCGGCAATCCCCTCGATTCGGCTGTTGTCCTTTCGAAAGATCCCGCAACGCAAGCCAACAAGCTGTACGCACGCGAGATCGTGGACATCCCGATCCACGCACGTCTGGTGACTGTATCCGCCTGCAAGAGCGCCGGCTCCCGCACCTATCGCGGCGAAGGCCCCGTCGGACTCGCCTGGGCCTTCCTCCGCGCCGGCGCCGGCCAAGTCGTCGCCGGATTATGGAACGTAAACGACGAAGCCGGCGAGGATCTGATGGCCCGCTTCTACGAAGGCATGCGGACCCGCAATCTACCTCCCGCCGTCGCCCTGCGCGAAGCCAAGCGCGCCTTGATCAAGACCTACAAGCATCCCTACTATTGGGCACCGTTCGAGATCTTCGCCGGATACGTCGAGCCCTGAGCCGCGCGACGGCGCACACACACATTTGCGTGACAAAAGGGCAAAAGGAAGTGTAGACTCAGAGGTAGGCATGGCGACAAAGGCTAACATCAACAAAGGAAACGGCTCCGGATCCTGTCTGGATGGGCTAACCCTTGCCAACGTGGACCTTTCTGATCGCGAGCTTGTCGACAAAGTCATCGAGCGAGACCTTCAGTCCGCTGATCTACGAATCAAGGAAGCAGTTCGAAGACTGCAAGACCTTGGCGTAATCGATGCTCGCGGGCGGCGGCTCAACAGCGAGCTCCCACACGACATGAAGGAAGAGTCGATCACGGACTTTGGCGGCTGATGCCAAGGATGATCGTCGTTGCCGGACCTCCCGGCGGCGGAAAGTCGACAGTTTTCCCGGTCAACAGTTTTGGTGTCGAGGCATTCAATGCGGATGACCGCGCCGCCTATTTGAACAACGGTTCCTACCGGGGAATTCCTCCGTCAGTTCGATCTGCAGTCAACAAAGAATTCGAGGCATTCGTCGAGGATCATATCGGTGCGCTCAGGAGCTTTGCGTTCGAAACGACCTTGCGAACCGACGTCACGCTGCGCCAAGCCGCTTTAGCCAAAGCTAACGGCTTTACCGTAGCAATGAACTACCTCGCGATGGGAAGCCTCGAAGATCACCTGGAGCGAGTCGCGGCCAGAGCAGAAGGTGGTGGCCACGCCGCATCGTCCTCAACGTTGGGAAGGATCTATCATGCAAGCCTGAAGAACTTGCCTCCTGCTATTCGCAGTTTTGACGCTGTTAGAGTATTCGACAACTCTGCCTTTGCCCAGCGTCCTCGTCTGGTCTTGGAGTGCCAGCAGGCAAAGGTTTGGCACATTGCAAACGAGCTTCCCGACTGGCTCAGCCAGGCTCTTCGCGAGACCGAATACGAGATCACTCCGGCGCTTCGCGCGGAGGTCAAAGATCGAGTCAGTGAACAAGACCGCTCCGATTTCGACAGATAGTCGGCCGCCAAAGCTCTTCGCCGTCGCCAAGCGCGCCTTGATCAAGACCTACAAACATCCCTACTATTGGGCCCCCTTCGAAATTTTCGCCGGCTACGTCGAGCCCTGAGCCGCGCCTCCAAAAGACCGCCTGAGGAAAAAACCAAGATCCTTGGTAACCGCCGGCGAACTTCCACGTACTATAATCAGACAGTCTATGGGAACAGACAAGAACAAAGCCGACCTCATGCCGGGCACGCTCGACATGCTCGTCCTCAAAATACTG
>DASXZC010000350.1:0-9065 GCA_036502165.1 Bryobacteraceae bacterium | reverse complement strand
GACGGGATTGTGCGCTCCGGGCCGTCCGGTTGGCAATTTCCTGTTCCTTGGGCCGACGGGCACGGGCAAAACGCGAATCGTGGAGGCGACCGCGGAATGCCTGGTGAAGAATCCCCGCTCGGTGATCAAAATCGATTGCGGCGAATTCCAGCACAGCCACGAGATCGCGAAGCTGATCGGATCCCCTCCGGGGTATCTCGGTCATCGCGAGACGCACCCGCTGCTGAGCCAGGAAGTCCTGAATCAGCACCACACCGAGCGCGTCAAAGTGAGCTTCGTGCTGTTCGATGAAATCGAAAAAGCGAGCGATGCGTTGTGGAACCTGTTGCTCGGCATCCTCGACAAAGCGACTCTCACGCTCGGCGATAATCGCAAAGTGGATTTTTCCCGCTGCATGATTTTCATGACCAGCAATGTCGGTGCGAGCGAGATGAATGCCATTCTCAATCCGAAGGTCGGCTTCGGAGCCCCGATGGCGCAGGCCGCCCTCGCCAATGGCGACACGGGCGTCAACGGCAATACGTCCGGCAAGATCTCCCGCAGCAGTCTCGAAGCCGCGCGCCGCAAGTTCCCACCGGAATTCGTCAATCGTCCGGATAAGATTGTGGTCTTCAAACCGCTCGGGCGGACTGAGTTGAAGAAGGTCCTCGATATCGAGCTGAACATGGTGCAGCAGCGCGTATTCGATTCCTCAGGACCGAACGCCTTCCTGTTCAACATGACCGACGGCGCCAAGGATTTCCTGCTCGACGAAGGGACCGACGTTAAATATGGCGCACGGCCTCTGAAACGATCGATCGAGCGGTTGCTGGTGCATCCGATGTCGAACCTGATCGCGACTGAACAGATCAACGGCGGCGATGTGATCCGCGTCGATGCCGATGTGAACGAATCAGGCGAGCGAGCCTTGACGTTCATCAAAGAATCGGAAGGTATGTCCCCGTTCATCATGCAGCAGATGACGACGGCGTCTCTCGGCGCATTGGCCGGTGCGGTTGGCAATTCGATTCCAGAGGAATTGCCTCGCGGGATGAATGCCCGTTCGCGCGGGAACAAGTAATTTGATCGAAAAGGACGCTACTGGGAAGCCGCAGGGCTCAGCAGCGTCCCGATCAGCTTGAGCTGCTTCGGTCCGCTGGTTAAATCGAGCACCAGGCGGCCGTCGGGTTGAGTCGCCCCTTGCCCTTGAAATGTCTCGGCGCCCTGGCTCAATTCGAGGTTTGTCAGCTTCGTATTCGCAGTCCCTCCAGGGAACACCAGTTCGAACGTTCCCGCGGCATGCTCAAACGTATTGTCCGCTGAGAAGTGCAGGCCGCTCCCCTCGAACGTCCCTTTTGCTTTGGCATTCGCAATGACCTGGTCTCCGGAACCTTGGCTTGCGACCTTCCCCGTCAGATCTAATTGTCCGCCGCGATAGTCGAGTTGCCCGAGAGTGCCGCTCGCCGCATAGACGGGAGTTGCGCCGGAAAGATCAATGGATCCCTCACCTTCGACCGGCGAGTCGCCGATCGTGCCGCGAATGCCCGTCAGCTTGACGGTCGTGCCCGTCCATTGGATGTTCGCCTGCGCGGACTTCCAAATCCAATCGCCGACCGTCAGTTCGCCGAATCCGACTGTCCCTTCTAGTCGCCGATCGCGCAGCCAATCGGGTACCTGGGCGCGTCCGAAGCGGAGTGTGCGGGCGAGCAGTCCGCCGCGGCGAACGAGCACCGGACCGAATAGGCGTTCGATTTCCGAAAGTGATGCTGCCGGAACGACCAGGTTCAATCGATGCGGCCGAGCTGCTGCGGGCTCGTAGCGGTAGTTTCCAGTGAACACCATCGTGCCGATCGAGCCTTTGAAGTTTCTGACGAGGGCGCGCGAGCCGTCGATCATGGCGGGGAAGCTGAGGGTCACAGCATCCGCGATACCCGGGAGTGTCACTTGCGCGCTCGAGACCTCGATCTGGCCTTGCCAAATTGGCGGAGCATCCGGTGGAGCGATGTATTTGACTGAGCCGCGCCAGACTCCATCAGTGAAGTTTTCGAGCAAGGGCAACGGCCCGAATACTTTGCGCGTTTCGGCGATCCTCGAGCCACGGCTTACGACGCCGACGATGAGGGTCTTTGAATCGAGATCGTAGCCTCCATCGACGTCGAATCGTCCGGCCGGCGGATGTTCGACTGCGGCAGTGTGTAACTGCAGATCGACGCCGTCGCCGTGGACTTCGAATTTCAGAAGTCCGCCGTCGAGCTTACCTCCGCCAGGCAGTTGGACCACCGGCTCAGCCAGTTCAAAATCGCCATCCGCGCCCTCGCCTTTGCCGAAGTGTAAGGCACCTTGCAGTTTGCCTTGAATATCGATTCCGGGCGGCAGCACGAGTCCGAAGTTACGGATGATCTCGAGCGCGGCGGGGACGGCCAGTTCCCGCAAACTCAACTGCGCGCTCCACTCTGGATTGTTCAGAAAGTGGCTGGCAGCGAACTTCAACGCGACCGGCGAGGAGTCGCCGCCGACGCTTGTGACTTCGGCTTCGGACGTAAGGAAGTTCACAGTGCCTTCAAACGGCAGCGGCCCCGATCCGCCGGACGGCAGAAACAGACGGTTGGCCAGTTCGCTGGTCTGCAGTTGACCGCGTAATGCGACCCGATCGAGGGGACCAGCGAAGTGCGCCTGCGCCTCGATATAGCCCTTTAAACCCAAGTCCTTGCCATCGAAGAGCTTGACCAGATCAGGCATCTGGCTGCGTTCGAGCTCGAAATCGAGGTTGATCTTCCCCGGACTCGAACCCGTCGCGGGAAGATAATTTCCGCGTAAGGCGAGGCGCCCGAGACCCTGACTCTGGCGGTCGCTGCGATACGCCTCGCCGGTCACCGCCAGCCGCAAAAGTCCGTCGGCCGAGGAGTTGATATCGGCATCGGTGTCGGCCAGGTAGATTACGGCCTTGCGGTCGCCGAATTTGACGTGCAGATGGCCGGATCGGATGGTGATCGGCGGCAGAGTCCGCGTGGGGGCGCGTTCGAGGAAGAGCTGGACGTTCCAAATTCCCGAATCGGCTTCGTTTTGGATTCGTGCGAAATTGATCTCCGGTTCGACCAGGCGCAGGCTCGAAAACTCCATTTTGCCGGTGAAGAGGCTCAGGAGGTCGACCCGCGCGTCGAGTTCGGGGACGAACGCGAAGGGCTCGATTCCGATGCGCGGATCCTCGTCGATGGCGACCTTGTCGATCGTGAATCCCGGGCCGGTGAAGAGCGTGTAGTGCGTCTGCCCGATCGACACTTTGCGGCCGAGTGCGGCTTCGAGGGCACCTTCAATCCGGCTTTGGAAATAATCGGCGCCGAGATATGGAGCGCCAATTCCCGCGAGCACGAGCAGCAGAAATAATACCGCCGCGATTTTCAGAATTTTGTGAAATCGGGAGAACATTCAAAGCCGGGACGAGCCGTTGACTAAGGCCTCATAGTCCGCGGGCGTGTCCACGTCCACGAGTATAGCGGGATCGGTGACTTCGACGTAGTGAATGTCCGCGTCGTGACTGCGGATGACATCGCGCGCCGCCGCGCCGTGGGGGAGCGCGAGCAGTTCCTCAATGACCGTGCGGGAAATCAAGACCGGATGTCCGCGGCGGCCTTCGAATCGAGGCATCGCGATCAGGCAGGGCGGCGCCGCACATAGAAGAGCCACGGTGCTCGGATCGATCGCCGGATAGTCGAGCGGCAGGAACAGGACGCGTCCCGGCTCGCCTAACGCTTTGAGCCCGGTCTGCAGGGAACTGAGCATGCCGCGCTCGGGGTCGGGGTTGACGGCGGTCAAAATGCGCCGGTCGAGCATCGGCCCGATCAACTCCGCCTGATGGCCGAGGACGATCGCGACCGGGGAACAATGCTCCGCGAGGATCCGCTGCAGACGTCCGATGAACGTCTCGTTCCCGTACGTCAAGAGTGCCTTGGCGCGGCCCATCCTGCGAGAGGCTCCGGCCGCGAGGATCAGTCCCGCAACTGGAGGACTCACTTCAATGACGCGCTCAGTTTTTCACTGGCGAAGATCGATTTTGAAAGTGCCTTCCAGTCCGAGGCCGGCGCGCGGCGCACGGCAATCATTTCGGCGACAACCGAAACCGCGATCTCCTCGGGAGTCTGCGCGCCGATCTCGAGTCCCATGGGCGCGAAGATCCGCGAGAATTGGTCGCGAGTGAAGCCTTCCTTTTCGAGCGCCTGCACGACTGAGATCGTTTTCCGTTTGCTGCCGATCATGGAAATGTATCGCGCGTCGGTGCCGACGGCCCAACGCAGCACGCGCATATCGTCGCGATGGCCGCGGGTCACGATCACGATGTAGCTCGAGGAATGGATGGTCAGCTTCGGAAAGACGTCCTCATATTCACCCGCGTGGATCTCGTCGACATCCGGAAAGCGTTCGGAATTGGCGAAGGCCTCGCGGTCGTCGATGATAACGGTTTCAAAGCCGGCAATGCGAGCGACGCTCGACAGGCTTTTCGAAACATGTCCGCCGCCGAATATAAACGCGCGCGGCGCCGGGATCACGGCCTCGACGAAGATATTCAATTGCCCTCCGCAAATCAGGCCGGTGTCGTAATTGGCATCGTGTCCGAGGGTGAAGGTAAGATGCTTCGGCTTGCCGGTTTCGATGACTTCGCGGGCGGCGGTCCAGACGTCGGCTTCGACACATCCTCCACCAACGGTGCCCACGATGGAGCCGTCCTCGCGCACGAGCATTTTCGCGCTTTCGTAACTCGGGATCGAGCCGTTGACCTGGACGATGGTCGCGAGCGCGGATCTCTGTCCCGCCCGGCGAAGTTTGAGAATTTCCTCGTAGATGTCCATAGTCATCCGGCGCGCGGTCATGAAGGCCGGCTCCTACAAGGAACCGGCCAATTTGAGAATAACACCCGCGAACGAGGATCGCGTCAGCCTTCCGTGACCGTGACCGACTTCAACTCGTCGCCCTGTTTGACGGCGTTGACAACGTCTTGTCCCGACTGAACTTGTCCGAACACAGTGTGCTTTCCATCCAGCCAGTTGGTAGTGATGTGCGTGATGAAAAACTGGCTGCCGTTCGTATTCGGGCCGGCGTTCGCCATCGAAAGGCTGCCGATTTGGTGACGGCGGGGGTTGTCCTTTAGTTCATCCTCAAAACGATAGCCCGGACCGCCGCGGCCGGTACCTTCCGGATCTCCGCCTTGGATCATGAAGTCCGCAATAACGCGGTGGAACCGGGTCCCGTCGTAGAACTTCTCACGCGCCAGGAAGACAAAGTTGTTCACCGTCTTCGGTGCTTCCTTGGCAAACAGCTCGCAAACGATTGAGCCGCGCGAAGTTTCGAACGTGACATGGTACTTCTTGTTGGGGTCGATCACCATCGGGGGTGGACCTGGGTATTGTGTAGCCATATAGGATATTATGGATGCAATCCCGGTCCGCCGGGGTGACCATGGCCAAAACTCGAAGACCGTAGAGAGCAAAACAAACAAGCCAAGGAAGGAACAGCATGGAAAAGCTGGCGCAAAATATTCAAGAGGCGTTTCTCAACAACGCCCGCAAAGACAAGACGTTCTTGACCATCTATCTGATGAGTGGAGTAAAACTATCAGGGCGAATTAAAAGCTTCGACAAGTACTCGGTGATCCTCGAAACGAACAACCAGGAACAACTCATCTTCAAGCACGCAATCTCGACAGTCGTGGTATCGAAGCCGTTCCACAGTGGACCTCCTCAACATATGGGCCCGGGAATTTCTCAGGGTGTGGCGCCCGTTGGTGGTGGTGGATCGCATCCTTCGATTCCAGGTCAGCCCCTGGGTGGTGCTGAGTCGAGTGAATAGCAGGGAGTAGCAGCTAACCAATTTGGAAAGAGTCATTCTTGCCGCCGTCGAGTTGGGGTCGAAAGGGAAGGCCTCCTATGACGTCGAGGAATCCTTGGCGGAGTTGGCCACCCTGGCCCGTAGCGCGGGTGGCCGGGTCGTAGACCAGACTATTCAATCCAGACCGAAAGCCGATGCAGCGACGCTGGTCGGCTCCGGTAAGGTCGAAGAGCTGACCGCCAGCGTCAAGTCCTTCGATGCGGACGTTGTCATCTTCGACAACGAACTGTCGCCGTCACAGCAGCGCAATCTAGAGAAGGCTCTCGAGACGCGCGTCATCGACCGGACTCAACTGATCCTCGACATATTCGCCCGACGTGCCCGGACTCGTGAAGGACAATTGCAGGTCGAGTTGGCTCAGTTGTCCTACCTGTTGCCGCGACTTGCCGGACGTGGACTCGCCATGTCGCGTCTGGGCGGCGGTATCGGCACGCGCGGCCCTGGTGAAACGCAGCTTGAAACCGACCGGCGCAAGATCCGCCAGCGGATCCAGACGATCGAGAAGAACCTCGATTCGGTTCGGTCCGGACGCGGCATTCAGCGGCGGCAGCGGCAGGCCGTACCGCTTGCGACTACCGCGCTCGTTGGTTACACGAACGCGGGCAAATCGACGTTGTTCAATCGGCTGACAGGCGCCGATGTCGTCGCCGATGCGCGTATGTTCGCGACGCTCGATCCGACTGTGCGGCACATCCTGCTGCCCTCGAATCGCAAGACGTTGTTGAGCGACACGGTGGGATTTATACGCAATCTTCCGACGACGCTGGTCAAAGCGTTTCGCGCGACCCTCGAGGAAGTCGTCGAGGCGCAGTTGCTGTTGCACGTCGTCGACGCGAGTTCCCCGGCGGCAGGTGAGCATACGGCGCATGTGACCGAAGTGCTGAGGGAAATCGGAGCGGGCGAGACGCCGCAGATCCTCGTGCTGAACAAGCTCGACGCGATCCCCGGGGATCCAGCGGACGCGGCGACCTTAGTGGCACGAATTACGCAGGACACCTCAATTCCCTCGATCGCAGTCTCGGCGCGCACGGGCCAGGGGTTTGCGGAACTGCTTACCTTGATGGATCGTACGCTGGCGCTCGATCCTGTGTCGACGGCCCGCTTCCGCATCCCGCTCACGCAAGGTGCGCTGATCAGCATGCTGCACGACCGGGCGCGCGTCACGCGCGCACATTATACGGAGGAAGCCTGCGAGCTCGAGGCGGAGACTCCGGAGTCCATACAGCGGCGTTTGAAACAGTTCGCTGTTTCTTGAAATCAATGCGTGAGAGCCTTTTCTCGTGATCTTCCTCGCCTCGGTATACGAGGGGCCGGAGATCTCGGAGCACCGCTCCGGCTGATTGGCACGAAAGCTCTTTTTGCGGTTCCAAGACGGGACATGCCGGTTGTCTTTTGTTCCAACTAGCTCGAGGAAGGCGAGCGCTGGTGCGGCGTCTGAGCCTGAGTGACGAATGCCTTCGCTGTTCAAGGCCGTCGCCCGTCATGGCGTCCGTAACGGGATTCCGGTCTGGCGCGTCAGACAATCAAGCAATGTGGAAGTGTTTGTGGATTATTGTGTTCGCGGTATTTGCCACCGCCCAGACGACGCCGGCGGCGCGTAAACCCGCGGCGCGGAAGACTGTGGTCGCGCCTGCGGCGAAAGTCGACCCTGCTCGCGTTCCGCTCGGCACGATTAGCGTCTCCGGCAATCGCTTCTATAACGCCAATCAGGTCATCGGCGCGGCCGGGGTCAAGATCGGTGAGCCGATGGTGCAGGCGGACTTCGATGCTATGAAGACGCGGCTCGAACAGACGGGCGCGTTCGAAGTCGTGAGCTATCGCTACGATCCGACGCCGGACGGCCGCGCGTATGCTTTGAAAATCGATGTCACGGAAGGGCTGCAATTGCTGCCATACCGGTTCGAGGATTTGCCGGCGACCGACGCCGAGCTGCGCAAGATCCTCGAGCAGAAACAGCCGCTCTTTGCGGATCGGCTGCCGCCCTCGCGAACGATCCTCGATCAGTTCGCCGCGACCCTGACCACGTACATGAAGGCGAAAAATTTCAAAGACGCGGTGACGGGTAAGGTCGCCTCCGAAGTGCCGGGCGGATTGTCGATCGTCTTCGCGCCGGCGACGCCCGATCCGAAAGTTGGACAATTCGAATTCAGTGGGCACAAGATCCTCGACACTTCGACGCTTGCGAACGCGTTCGCTCCGGTGATTATTGGGACGAGTTCGAAGGAACGCGATGTACGGGCGCTGCTTGATTCCGGCTTGCGTCCGCTGTTCGAGGCCAAGGGTCTCATGCGGGTGAAGTTCGACAAGATCGAAACCGAAAAGATGAAGAACGCCGATGGCGTGAACTTGAAGATCCACGTGATCGAGGGGCCGCAGTTCAAGTTTGGAGAGATCCGCGTTACCGGCACTGGCTTGACGAACAAAGAAGCGATGGGGCAGGTGACGTTCAAGCCGGGCGAACTCGCCAACATGGACCTCGCGCAGGAGGCGACGCGGAAGCTGCGGGAGCGGCTGATCCACTATGGCTACATGGCCGGCGATGTCACTTATGATCGGGCGATCAATGACAAAGCGTTGACTGTCGATGTGACGTTGAAGCTCGCTTGCGGCAGGCGCTACAACATGGGCCAGTTGACGATCGTCGGCCTCGACATCAACAGCGAACCGGCCATCCGCAAGATGTGGGGACTTCCCACTGGCAAGCCATACAGCGGCAATTATCCGCAATTGTTCCTGGACGAGATCAAGAGCGAAGCACTGTTCGACAATCTGAAGAGCATGCGTTATGAGGATAACGTCGACAAGAAGAACGCTGTCGTCTCAGTGACGCTTTATTTCGTTGGCGGAACGAACAAGCCTCCACCGAAGAAGCGTGGCCCGTTCAATCAAGAGCAACAGCAGGAGCCTGCCAGGCTGCCATGACGACGGCGAGCGAAGCGACTGCCGCTGTTTCCGCGCGTAGAATTTGAGGACCCATCGAAGTCCTGGACCATGCGGATTGTGCGAGTGCGGAGGCGCGCTCGTCGGCCGTCCAGCCACCCTCTGGACCGATGAGCAGTGCGACTGAATCATCAACGTTGCGCGAGGCGGGAATGGACGTCAACAGAGGCTGGCCGCCGGGTTCTTCGTCGAGCCAATACCGATGACGGGCGTTCCAGGCGAGGGCGTCCTCGAATTGCGTCGCGGGCGAGATCTTCGGCAACCGG
>DASXZC010000349.1:0-6238 GCA_036502165.1 Bryobacteraceae bacterium | reverse complement strand
GGCCGGTGTCGTCGCCGATCCAAAAGGGCGAATTGGTCGACAGCGCCAGAATATGCGGCAGGAAATAACGCGCCGCATTCATGATGTGGATCGCCGTCTCGCGATCCTCAAATCCGATGTGGACGTGCAGCCCGAAGATCAGGTTCGCCCGGGCGACCACCTTCATGTCCTCGACGATCGTGTGATAGCGTTCGTCCGGATAGATCGCCTGCTTGCGCCAATCGGAAAACGGATGGGTGCCGGATGCGCCGACTTTCAAACCGTTTTCACGGCCGAGCTCGATGATCCCGCGCCGCAACTTTCGCAGTTCCGTGCGCGCTTCCTTGATGTTGTGGCAGATCGACGTTCCGACCTCGACGACTGACTGATGCATCTCGGCTTTGATCGATTCCTGCAGCCGCAGTTTTCCCTTTTCGATGAACTCGGCGTCGATATGCGAACGCAGATCGCGTGTAACCGGGTCGATCGTCTGGTACTCTTCTTCAATACCGATCGTTAAACTGGGGCGGGACATCGCGGTTCTCTCCGATCATTCGATTCTAGCGCGGACTAGCGTGTTGAGTCGTGGTCAAGAGCGAGGAACGCCGTGCCCCCCACGAAAATATGATGGGTCGGATCTTTTATGCACAAACACCTCCTCACTGCCTCTTTGTTACTACTGCCCGCCGTCCTCTTCGCTCAGCCTGCCGAGCCCGCGCCGAGCCCGTCGCTCAAATCGACCGGCCGCCTGCTGGAACTCCGCACGTACCATGCCAACCCAGGCAAGCTGGAAGATATCCACAAGCGCTTCCGCGACAATACGATGAGAATCTTCGCCAAGCATGGAATGAAAGTAGTCGGCTTTTGGGGTCCGGCGATGAAGAAGGATGGCTCCGACAACACACTCATTTACATGCTCGAGTTCAAAGACATCGCGGATCGCAACGCCAAATGGAAGGCCTTCGCCACCGATCCGGAATGGGTGAAAGTCGCGAAGGAATCCGAAGCCAACGGCAAGCTGCTCGAGAAGATCGATTCTGTGTTCCTGTACGACACCGACTACGCGCCCCCAGCGGATCATTGATCTTTCAATGAATAAGTTCAACTTCTTCGAATGGCTCACCACGACTCCGTGGGCCAATATGATGAACGGCGCGGAGTGGGTGTTCCCGGTTGTCCAGAGCCTTCACTTCATCGGCTTCGCGCTATCGATCGGGACGATCGTCATCGTCGACCTGCGCCTGCTGGGCTTCGGGATGAAGAAGCAATCCGCGAGCGACCTCGCCGCGGATCTGCGACGCTGGACCCTCGCCGGCATCTGCCTGATGCTGGTCACCGGATTCCTCATGTTCTCGGCCGACGCCGCGATCTACCATGTCAATCCGTCGTTCCGGGTCAAAATGACGGTGTTGACGATCGCGCTGCTGTTCCATTTCACGATCCATCGGATGGTGGTTCGCCCCAATGCCTCGGCCGCATTCGCCAAAATCGCCGCCGTCGTATCTCTGGTTTTGTGGATCAGCGTCGTCGGCGCGGGCCGCTTTATCGCCTTCACGTAGATGACATGAATATCATTCCCACACTCGAATGGATCGAGAAGACGGATCTCAGCATCGCCATCCGCGAGGGGGCGCTGCCATATCCGATTATTGGCGGATTTCATCTGCTCGCGATCGCACTATTCGGCGGGATGCTGCTTTTGACCGACATGCGGATGCTCGGATGGGCGATGCAGCGGTACAGCATCGCGGACGTCGTTAATCAGTTCAAGAACTGGAAGCGCTTCGGATTCCTGATGGTCACCATCAGCGGCCTGCTGCTCACCTGGGGCGAGCCTCTGAAGATGTACCGCAGCCGTGAGTTTTGGATCAAAATGACGCTCTTCGTCCTCGTCGGCGTACATGCGCTCGTCTTTCACAAGAGCGTCTATGGCCATCCTGAGAGGCTCGACGAAGCGGCCCCGGCGATCCCGATTCGCGCCAAGGCGGCGGCGGTTTTGTCGCTACTCTTGTGGGTCGGCCTGATCGTCTCCGGACGCCTGATCGCGTTCGATAGCTAGCGGAAGTAAACAATGCGATGCTGATGCAGAGTCAGATTGAGTCGAATAGAGAACGGAGAGAACGACTGATGGGGAAGACGTTTTTCACTGGAAGGATGGTTCGCGCGGGCGCTACACTCGCCTTGCTGGCAACCGCGGCGATCGCGCAACCAGCACCGAAGGCGCCGGCGCGCGTCGGTGGACATCCGAATCTGAGTGGCATCTGGCAAGCCTTGAACACGGCCGATTGGGATCTCGTCGATCATTCCGCGCGGGCCGGCCTCGACATCCCGACCGGCACGCTCACCGCTGACCCTGGTGGACCGGGTGTTGTCGAGGGCGGCGTGATCCCGTACTTGCCGGAGGCGCTCGAGCATAAGAAGAAGAACTTCGAAGACCGGCTGAAGCTCGATCCGGAGATTCGCTGCTACCTGCCCGGCATTCCGCGCGCAACGTATATGCCGTATCCGTTCGAAATTTTTCACAGCACCAAGGCGATCTTCTTCGCCTATCAATACGCCGGCGCAGTGCGGAACATCTTTCTGAAGGACCCCGGCGCCGCGCCGATCGACACCTGGATGGGCCAATCCGTCGGTCATTGGGAAGGCGACACGCTGGTCATCGTCAACACCGGATTCGACGATCGCACCTGGTTCGACCGCGCCGGCGATTTTCACAGCGACGCCCTGAAGGTGGTCGAACGCTTTACGCCGTCCGGTCCGGATATCCTAATGTATGAGGCGACCATCGAAGATTCGAAGGTGTACTCGAAACCGTGGAAGATCCACATGCCGCTGTACCGGCACGTCGAGAAGAATGCCCGGCTCATGGAATTCAAGTGCGTCGAGTTCGTCGAGGATCTCATTTATGGCGGCCTGTCGAAGAAGCCGCCCGCCAAGTAGTTTTTAGAAGCAGTAAAGGAATTATGAACATGAATAACAAGCGGCACATTGCCTCGTTTGCGGCGTTTGGCTTGCTAATGGCCACCGCGGTGGCTCCGTCGGCATGGGGCCATCACGCCTTCGCGGCGGAGTTCGACGCCAAGAAGCCGGTTCACTTCGAAGGCGTGGTCTCGAAGGTGGAACTGATCAATCCGCATAGCTGGATCCACGTGGACGTCACCGACGCGAGCGGCAAAGTCACAACCTGGATGATCGAGGCGGGCAGCCCGAACGTCCTGCTGCGCCGCGGCATCAACAAGAACACCATTCCGACCGGCACCAAAGTGATCGTCGACGGATTTCAATCGAAGGACGGCTCGATGCGCGCCAACGGACGCGACGTGACCCTCCCCGATGGCAAACGTTTGTTCCTGGGTTCGTCGGGCACCGGCGCTCCCTATGACGAAAAGAAATAGCGGATCCCACGAACGCAAGGAGATTCCCAAATGAGCTATCGAACAATCGTGACAGCGCTGTGCGGCGCCTTCGTAGGCACGGCACTCGTGTGCGCCCAGGCGCCAAAGCCCGCGAAAAATTGGGTCATGCCGCGGACTCCGGATGGCAAGCCCGACCTCGAAGGCATCTGGAGCAACGCGACCATGACGCCGCTCGAGCGTCCCGCGAACTTCGCCAACAAACCGACGCTCACCGAGGAGGAGGCGAAAGCCTACGTCAAGGCGAGTGAAGAATATTGGAAGAAATACGAAGGGAAAGCCGACAATCCGATCGCCGATCAGTTCGGCTCCGGCGGCACCGGCGGCTACAATTCCGTCTACGTCGACCGCGGCTCGAACCTCGCGAAAGTGGATGGCGTGTATCGCACGTCGCTGGTGATCGATCCGCCGACCGGCAAGGTCCCGCCGATCACTCCGGAAGGGCGGCAGCGGAACATGGCGATGATGCGGGCCTTCAATCGCTACGACAGCGCCAAGGACCGTCCTCTGTCCGAGCGCTGCATCGTCGGCTTTGGGTCCACATCCGGCCCGCCGATGCTGCCGGTTCTCTACAACAACAACTACCAGATCGTCCAGACGCCGGATCGAATCGTGATCCTCGTCGAGATGGTCCACGACGCGCGGATCGTGCGTATGAATGCGGAGCACGCTCCGGCGACCGTGAAGCAATGGCTCGGCGATTCAGTTGGACATTGGGAAGGCGACACGCTCGTGGTCGACACGACGAACTTCACCGATGAGACCCGCTTCCACGGATCAGGCGATAAACTGCACGTGATCGAGCGGTTCACGCGCACCGATCCGAACACGATCCTCTATCGCGCCTCCATCGAGGATCCTTCGACGTTCACTTCGAAATGGACTCTCGAGTATCCGTTCGTCTCGGCCCCGGGCCCGATTTACGAGTATGCGTGCCACGAAGGCAACTATTCGCTGGTCGACATCCTCGGCGGCGCACGTAAGGCTGAGGCGGAAAGAGCTAACAAGAAGTAGTTACAACCGGCGGCCGCTCTAAGAGAATCCGATCCAGCGGCCGCCGACTCCCACCCCGGTCCACAGAATCAGCGACACGATCGCCACTAGCTTGCCCCACACTGGCCCCACGCGGGCTTCATCCTTGAGCGCGACCTTGCGTTGCACGGTGAACGTGAACACGATGGCGAGCAGCAGCGATCCCATCTTCATCCAAAACGCCCCGTGATAATAGAGCTTCGTCGCTTCTGAAGTAAACAGCAGCAGACCCGAGACGATCATCACGAGCAGGCTCCATCTCAGATAGGGCAAAGCTTCACGCCACAGTTGCGCGACTGGCTGTGTGCTAACGCCCAATCCGAACAGGCGCAGGTTCACAATGATCACCGCGCCGCCGATCACCGAGAGCCCCAGCAGATGGAAGCACTCGATCACCGGGAACAGCCACTTCGACTCGCGGATGGCATTCCCCAATCCCGACGATTCGCACCACGTAAAGAATTGAAGTACCGGAAGCATATTAGTGCAGTGAAGGATCCTCCCACCAGTTATAGGCGATCAGACGTCCCGCGACCACGATGACGGCCCAGAAAAACAGCGACAATCCCCCGGCCCAGCGTGCCCGCAGCGGAGGCTTCACATCGTTCTCCCACTGCGACATGTGCTTTTCCATCGTCGAGTGGAACACGGCCGCGTTGATGCCCGCCATGATGAGCGTCGCGACTTTGATGCGGAAAAAGATATTGAGGTACGTCTTCACCGGGATCGCGTAGAACAGCAGCGATCCGCTGATCACCATCACCGCGAATCCGGTCATCGTGAACGGCAACAGCCGCCGCGAAATCTGCGACACCGGCATGCGTGTGAAACTCACGCCGAGCAGCCGCAAATCGAGCATGACCGCCAGCCCCAGGAACAGGCACAGCGTGAGTACATGAACCGATTCGACGATTGGATACGCCCACAGGGACTCATGCAGCGCGACGCTCCACGGCGTGTCGCCCAACCACTGGCAGAACTTAAGCAAGGCTACTTCTCAGGCTCCCGTTTTAACAGTCGAGTCTATCAGTCACACGGCCGCAAATGGCCGCGTGTTGAGTCGAGGTCAAGAGAGCGTCCGCGCCTACCAGACCCTACAGGCCTTCTGCGACACCATCGGATCGTGCGGCTTGCAACTGAAGGCATCCGAGAATTCCTTCATGTTCTGCAGCACACCGGTCGTGCGGAACTGCCCCGGCGAATGCGGATCGGTCGTCGCCCTGACACGCGCGCTCGCATCGGTAGAATTCTGGCAGTAAATCTGCGCATAGGAAAGGAAGAAGCGCTGTTGCGGCGTGAATCCGTCGGTCTTCGTATCCGGCATCTTCTTCGCGGCAAGCTCTCGCAGAAGGGCCATGTAAGCAAGGTGCACGCCGCCGTTATCCGCGGCATTCTCCCCGAGCGTCAACTTGCCATTCAGCTTCACACCATCGACCGGCGAGAACGTTCCATATTCGTCCACCACGCATGCCGCACGAGTCTCGAAGTTCTTCGCGTCCGCCGGAGTCCACCAGTCCCGCAGGTTGCCCGCACCATCGAACTTTCGTCCCTGGTCGTCGAACCCGTGTGTCAACTCATGGCCGACGACGGCTCCCATCGCACCGAGGTTCACGGCATCGTCCGCTGACGGCGAATAGAACGGCGGCTGCAGGATTCCGGCCGGAAAATTGATGTTGTTCTCGGTCGGATTGTAATACGCGTTCACGGTCGGCGGCGTCATGAACCATTCGCTCTTGTCGACCGGCTTGCCGATCTTATTCAGATTGCGATGGAGATCGAAAGCCGAGACGCGCTCGTCATCGCCCAGGTAATCG
>DASXZC010000348.1:0-5151 GCA_036502165.1 Bryobacteraceae bacterium | reverse complement strand
CATCGGCCGATCTATCCTCCACCAATATGCGCCTTCCCTGCAAAAGAGCATGGTTCCAGATTGTTTGTTCGTCATCGCCGGCCCGGAAGTGGTCAATCGACGCCGGGCTGGGCGCCCTATATGCCATCATTTCCGGCCGTTGGGTGGCCGGATTGCACAAGTGAACGCAGCCTAAGTCGGCCTTCTGAAGTTCGACGGTGGCAGCCAGCACCTCATCCAGGAGCAACTGGACTTCAGTTGGAGCGGGCAAACAAGAGCGCTCCAGCTCAGCGTTGCTCGAATCCCGGGCATGGGTCAACATCCGTGCCTTGCTCTTTCAGTTATTTCGACGACAACTTCTTCAATTGACTGACAACGGCTAAGGAGGACGGTCGGTTGAGCTTAGACACATAGGATACAAATCCTGCTGAGTGATACTAAGCGCATCCCGTGCAGAATACAAGAGCTTCGCTTCGATCAGCCAAAAGATAGTCTCGCGATGCAATTGCAACGGACCGGCGAGTTGGCTTAAAAAATGCGAGAGGAAGGCCCTGTTGAAGAGCAACATGGAAGAAGCTCAGCCAGCTCAAGTTTCGAAAGTACGGATCTACGGAACAATGGGATCCGCGGTCGGCTACATGATCCGGGATTTCCTGCATCGCAGCGACATCCCGTATGAGTGGATCGAGTTAACCACCGACGAGAGCGCTCGCAAGCAGGCTGGCCTTGATTCCATCCACGACAGCCGGTTGCCCGTCTGCCTGTTCCCGGATGGCACGCGGATGGAGTGTCCAACTGTCCGGCAGATTGCCGAGAAGCTAGGCTGGTTCCACGATCCATTCCGGTCTGAGTACGATTTGGCGATCTATGGTGCGGGGCCGGCGGGGCTAAGCGCCGCCGTTTATGGTGCTTCAGAGGGGCTGACCACGATCCTAGTGGAACGATTGGCGGTTGGCGGTCAAGCGGCCAGTAGTTCGAAGATCGAGAACTATCTCGGCTTCCCGAAGGGCATTAGCGGCGCCGAACTGGCGGAGCGGTCGCGCGAGCAGGCCTTGCGTTTTGGCGCCGAGCTTCTTCTTGGGCGCGAGGAAGTTCGTGGCGAGTTTGTTCCCGGGAAGGGCGTCGGCCACTTAGCCGACGGCACTAAAATTGTGGCTCGCTGTACGATCTGCGCCACGGGCGTCGAATATCGCAGGTTGAATCTCTCTGACGAGCAGCAGTTCTTGGGCGCGGGCGTCTACTACGGCGCGGGCGCGAGCGAAGCCTCGCTGTGCGGCAATGAGGATGTGTTTGTGGTAGGCGGCGGAAACTCAGCCGGACAGGCGGCGCTGCATTTCTCGCGATTTGCCAGGACTGTAACGATCGTCGCGATGGAAGACGCGCTCGAGAAGACGATGTCGCGGTACCTCATCGATCGCATCCTGGCCACTCCGAACATTCGCTTGTTCGCTCACACCGTGGTGTCGGCATTGGATGGAGAGCAGATTCTGCGAGAAATTACTATTACCGATTGCAATACCGGCCGGCAGCAGACCTTTGCAACACGTTGGTTATTTGTTTGCATCGGCGGCGTGCCCCATACCGATTGGGCCGCGGAAGTAGGCATTCAGCGGGACCAATCCGGCTATCTGATCACGGGCCCCGATCTTCTGCTCCACGGCGCGGCACCCAAGAGCTGGCCCCTCGACCGCAATCCCTATTACTTGGAGACCAACGTTCCCGGCGTATTTGCCGCAGGCGACGTACGGCATGGCTCCGTGAAGCGTTACGCATCCGCGGTCGGCGAGGGCGCAATGGCTGTCACGTTCGTCCACCGTTATCTCTCCGAAGGCTGACTGATTCCTGAATCGCCAGTCTATCCATAGATGATTACCTGCCAATAATTGACGGCGCCGCCGCCGCTGGCCATTCTAGTGCGTGCCCGATCGTTCATAACAATCAATAATGTGTCGAGCACCGCCCCGCGGCGTCGTGGCACGAGAGCTGCACCAAATCATCCAGAAAGGAGTTACACCGCATTATGGCAGCAATTGCTGACGTAAAGACCAGACCTGATACTGCGATTAGCCAGGACGTGATTCTCGAGCTGAAGTGGGATCCCAAGATCACTTCGAACGACATCGCTGTGGCCGTCAAGGACGGCGTAGTTACGCTTTCCGGATTCGCTCCCAACTTCATGGAAAAGGACGCAGCCGAAAAAGCGGCCAAGCGCGTCTATGGCGTGCGCGCCGTTGCAAACGACATTCAGATCAAACTGTCGTCCGCGCCGACCGATCCCGAGATTGCTCGAGAGGCTGTGCATGAACTCGAGAACCACGTTCTGATTCCCGCCGACAAGATCAAAGCGACGGTGCGCAACGGCTGGGTGACGCTGGAAGGCCACGTGGATTGGCAGTACCAGAAGAATCTGTCTGAATCATCTATCAAGAAACTGAAAGGCGTGATTGGGATTACCAACAATATCCAGGTCAAGCCGAAAGTCACTTCGACAGAGGTGAAACAAAAGATTGAAGAGGCCCTGAAGCGCAGCGCCGAAATCGACGCCCGTAGGGTGACTGTGGATGTGGAAGGCGGCACTATCGCACTGCATGGCAGTGTGCGCTCCTGGGCCGAAAAGGAGGAGGCGGAGCGGGCTGCTTGGTCCGCGCCAGGAGTGACGAAAGTGGAGAACTACATTTACATAACACCCTAATGCTGTTCCCCTCCAGCACGGTCTGGCCAACTCCCCCCGAATACGCACCGATCCAGACCGTGCTTTTCTTGGCGTGTTTATTGGAACGAGGTGATCGTTATGGCAAAGGCAATCGGGATCGACTTAGGAACAACGAACTCGGTGGTGGCGGTCATGGAGGGCGGCAAGCCCACCGTGATCATCAACAGCGAGGGCAATCGGCTGACTCCCTCTGTGGTCGGCTTTACCAACACGGGCGAACGGTTGGTAGGTCAGCTAGCGAAGCGCCAGTCGGTGCTTAATCCGGAGAATACTATCTATTCGGCCAAGCGCTTTATCGGACGACGCTTCCCGGAGGTCCAGTCCGAGATCAAGAACGTGCCCTACAAAGTTGCGCCAGGTCCTAACGACGCCGTGCGCTTCTTGATCAATGGCAAGCAATACTCGCCTGAAGAGATCTCCTCGATGATTCTGCGCCGTCTGGCCGACGATGCGGCCAAATACTTGGGGGAAAAGGTCACCGACGCCGTGATCACCGTGCCCGCCTACTTCAACGACGCGCAGCGGCAGGCCACCAAGGACGCTGGTAAGATTGCCGGCCTGAACGTCCTGCGCATTATCAATGAGCCGACGGCTGCGGCACTCGCTTACGGGCTGGATAAAAAGACGAACGAGACAATTCTGGTATTCGACCTCGGCGGCGGCACCTTCGACGTTTCCATACTCGACGTCGGCGATGGCGTATTCGAGGTGCATGCCACGGCAGGTGACACGCACCTGGGCGGAGACGATTTTGACAAGCGCTTGGTGGACTGGATGGGCGAAGAATTCTTGCGCAATCAGGGCATCGATCTGCGAAAAGACCGGCAGGCTTTACAGCGTCTCACTGAAGCCGCGGAGAAAGCCAAGATCGAGCTATCCACAGCTCTGGAAACGACCATCAGTTTGCCCTTCGTGACGGCGGATGCCACCGGGCCGAAGCATCTCGAGATGAAACTTACGCGCGCAAAGTTCGATCAGCTTACGGCCGACCTGGTGGAACGCTGCGTCGGACCGGTGAAGCAGGCGCTCGCCGACGCCAAGATCACTGAAAAGGACCTGGACGAAGTGATTCTCGTGGGCGGCGCGACGCGCATCCCGGCGGTGCAAGCCCTGGTTCGCCGTTTGACTGGCGGCAAAGAACCCAACCAATCCGTGAATCCGGACGAGGTGGTTGCGATTGGCGCCGCGATTCAAGCCGGCGTACTGGCGGGCGAAGTAAAGGGTGTCGTTTTACTGGATGTAACGCCGTTGTCGCTGGGCCTTGAAACTCTCGGCGGCGTGATGACAAAACTGATAGAGCGCAACACCACTATACCGGCGCGTAAATCGGAAACCTTCTCGACCGCGGACGACAATCAGACCGCCGTCGATGTTCATGTGCTTCAGGGCGAACGCGAACTGGCACGCGATAATCGGACGCTTGGCCACTTCCGGCTGGAGGGCATTCGGCCTGCGCCGCGTGGCGCGCCGCAGATTGAAGTCACCTTCGATATCGATGCCAACGGTATTCTTACCGTGACGGCGAAGGATCAGGACACGGGCAAAGAACAGAAAATCACGGTATCCGGATCCACGCAGCTCTCCAAAGATGAAATCGACCGTATGGTCAAGGATGCGCAAGCCCATTCCGACGAGGACAAGCGCCGCAAGGAAGAAGTGGAAGCGCGCAACAGCGCCGATGCAATCGCTTATCAAGTAGAGCGGCAGATTCGCGAACTTGGCGACCGCCTGCCGGTCAACGAAAGGGCGCGCGCCGAGCAACTGATCGGCGAGATTCGTGAACAGGTGAAGAACAACTCGACGGATGTCGCAAGGTTGCGACAGTTGGCGAGCGACCTGCAGCAAGTGGCTCACGCGCTTTCGTCGGCTGCCTACAGCCAAGCGGCCGCGGAATCGTCTGGTAATGGTCCGGCTGGCTCTCGTCCAAACGGACATGCAGGCGCGACCGACGACGTGATCGATGCGGAGTTCAAGCAGACCAAGTAGAGTCCATCGAATGCCAACGGAAACCAACAGCGAAGCCAAATCGCAAGAATCGCCGGGCAGCGAA
Source organism: Bryobacteraceae bacterium (assembly GCA_036502165.1). Taxonomy (GTDB): domain Bacteria; phylum Acidobacteriota; class Terriglobia; order Bryobacterales; family Bryobacteraceae; genus F-183. Next base: position 409 of record DASXZC010000348.1, on the reverse strand, counting down.
CTGGAGCGGCTGCAGGAACAATTGCGCAACGAGCATGAAATGTATCTCCGCGCGCTGGCGGATTTTGAAAACTATCGCCGGCGCGTGGATCGTGAAAGCTCACGGACGGTGCGGAGCGGCAAGCGCGAGATCATTCTCTCGCTTCTCGAAGTGCTGGACGGGTTCGATCGCGCTTTTCAGCACGCGGAAAAAAACCCATCGTTGCTGTTCGAAGGCTTGCAAGCGATTCATCGTAAGCTCCTGGGCGTTTTGCAGGCGCAGGGCATTACCCCCTTTGACAGCGTCGGGCAAGCCTTCAATCCGGAGCTGCACGAAGCCATCGCGGCTGTTGCGGCCAACGGCCATCCGTCGGGCACAGTAGTGGACGACGTGCAGCGCGGCTATCGTTGGGGCGACGAAGTCCTTCGGC
>DASXZC010000347.1:0-1989 GCA_036502165.1 Bryobacteraceae bacterium | reverse complement strand
AAATATTATTCGCGTCGATGACCACCTTATCGGCGATCGGTACGGCGATGCTTACGAGATAAATGCCCACGAAATTCTGCGCCGAGGAGCCCAGGCGGGCCTGAATCCAGCAGCCCCTGATGAAGTGGCCTCCTTGTATGGATCCGAGGTAGATCCCATAGGTCTTGCACAGGGCGAAAGCGCAGTTGTCGATAGTGGCGTTGACCGTCAGGTTCAGGGAAACGCCGACGTCGTAGCCGTAGGTGTTCACGCCGTTGACGATGAGCCCCTGCGTATTTCCCGGCGCGCTGTAGATGCAGTTGATGGCATAGCTCGTCGGTGATCCGGCTCGCGTCATCGTATGCGACTGCACGTAGCCGCCTATGATCGAGTTGGTGACCGATTGGCCGCTGAACCAATAGCCGTGATAATTGTTGAACAAGTGACAGTTCAGAAACATGCTCCCCCACAACCCGTAGTGCGCGGCTTGTAGGTTGAATCCATGCTCGAAATTCCGAATGGATAGGTTGCTGAACAGCACCCCCACGATGAAAGCGGTCGTCGTATTCGGAATTAGAATCCCGCTATTGCTCGAGGTGGTCGTGGACGGTCCTTCAATCACGAAGTCGCGAAAGAAGCGTGAGCTCTCCGAAGGTCCGTCGCTGACGAAGGTCAAACCATCGATCCCCGAGGCCGGAATCAACACCGAGCTAACCCCTTGACCGTGCATGGAGGAATGCCCGTGAGCGCTGCTTCCCGTGCTGACCGTGGCGTTGTAGTACCATTTACCCGGCGGGATGAACGCCGCTGAGCCGCCCGCGGCCGAGACCAGCAGCGCCGCATTGAGTGCAGCCGCGTTGGCCGCTTGAATATCGGATGACGGACTCGACTCGGTCGCGCTCGCGCCGTAGCGGCGCAAGTCGCCCTCCGGATAACCCAGTGTCCCCGGTGAAATCGACACGATTCGTTCGGCCGCCGTCTCCGGATAGGTCGGATCATGGCTCGGCGATGCCGGTTGCGCATCGAGCAGACGGGAGACGCCGGAACCGCCGAGCGAAACGATCAGCGAGCTGAGCCAGGCGCGTCTATTGAACCGCGTCATCGCGGGCTTTCCTGGATCTCGCGAAACAGGCGGCGCGCCTCGTCTGCGTCGAGCGGATCGAAGAACGACGGCGGAGCGACGGCGGGCGGAAGCCTCCGAACCGCGTCGAGCAAGCTGGCCATGTCCGGAGTTACCGTCACCGCGGATAAGCCAAACAGGTCCTCATGCGTTCGGTAGTGCAACAGCGGCAGCACGCAGAGGCTTCGTCCCATCTGCAGCGCCTCGAGCGCGACGGTCGATTGGATCAATACGACATGAGTCACGCTGTGCAGGAGCGAGCGCGCCGAGACGGATCCGTCGGCAACCTCGATGTTCGCAAATTCCGCGAATTCCTGGCGAATGGCCGCATGAGCGGTTTGCTGGTTGGGGTGAAGTTTGTAGATCAGGCGCCGTTCCGGAGCGGCGCGCGCGAGGCCCTTGGCCCATTCGACCAGGATCGCGTGGTAGATGTCGCCGGAAATGAACATGATCTCGCCGACGTGATCGACCGGGGTTGCACGCACGGCGAAACGGTCGTTCCCGAGAGCGACGCAACGGCTCGCCGGGTAGTGGCATGCCTTCAGCCAATAGCTCGAAAATGCCGAAAACACCGCGGGAAACGTGCTTCGGTCGCCATACTCCGCCTCTCGCGGATAAGAATACGCAAGATGGGAGAAGCCGATCAATCCATGCTGAGCCTCGAAAACCGGAACGGCTGCCGCGCGTGCCGCTGCGAACAAGGCTTTCTCCAGTCCATTTTGCGTGATCAGGATCAATCTGGGTCGAACGCGCGCAATCAGCGCTCCATAGGCGGCCTTGTCCATCAAGAAGTCGGAGAGCAATTTCGCGATCAACACGCGCAGTTCGGACTCGTCCCACATCGATCCGAACTCCGCCCGAAGCGCTTCCAACAGAGAATCGAGCGCCGG
>DASXZC010000346.1:0-16695 GCA_036502165.1 Bryobacteraceae bacterium | reverse complement strand
TTCGACTTCGAGCGTCAGCTCAGTCCTTCGCGGCCCGGCTTCGACGAGCGTCACAGTATTGCGGATCTCGAATTGCAATCCGCTCTCTGGCCGGTCGACCCCGCTCAAGAACACGATCCGCTCCGGCTCGACAATCTCCGTGAAGCTGCCATGCATCGGATATTCGAACCCCTCCGGCGATCGCATTTGGATGAGGATCCTGCCTCCTGACCGAGCGTCCACCTCGCACACCGGATTCGTGAATCCCTCCGGACCCCACCACTCAGCCAAATGCTTCGGATCCGTCCACGCCGCGAATACCAAGTCGCGTGGCGCATCAATCACACGCTTGAACACGATGTGTTTGTTGGCATCCGCCATCCCGGCCAGGTGCGCGGCAAGGCGCGCGAGCGTCTGCCGGCCACCCTCATCGGCATGATAAGTGTTGACCAGGTACGCCCGATCCTTCGCCGAATCGAACAGCATTCGCATCGTCAGCCGCGTCCGCGGCCCATCGCTGTCGAACGTAACCGTGACTTCGAAATTCACCGGCTCCGAGCCCGGTTCCGGCTCGTGTTTGTAGACCAGCCGCCTCGGCTTATCGACTTCGAGGAAGATGATCCGATTGTGATAATCGCGCCCATCCGGCCCGTGCATGGTCAAACGCCAAGTCCCGCCGGGACGCACGTCCATTTCCTTCACCGTCGTCGTGAATCCATAAGGACCCCACCACTGCGCGAGATGCGCCGGGTTCGTCCACACCGCGAAAACGAGGGCCGCGGGCGCATCGAACACGCGATGGAAAACCAACTCGCGATCGGCCTGAAGCTTCGCAAGTTGCGCCGCGACGCGATCGAGCGATTGCTTCGGCGCCTGGTCCGCTCCGCGATTCTTGCTCATCCATTCCTTCTGCTCAACCGTCGGATAGAGGATCCGCACAGTGACTCGCGTTTTTCCTCCGTCATCCTCGTACGAGACCGAGACCTCGGCAGCGACCGATTCGATCCCCGGCTCCGGAATGTGCTTGTACACGAGGCGATGCGGCTTGTCGACTTCGAGGTACACGGCTTTGTTGTGATAATCCTTGCCGTCCGGGGCGTGCATCGTGAAGCGCCACACGCCACCGGGCTTCACATCCATCTCGTGGACCGTCGTCGTAAATCCATCCCCGCCCACCCAGTGCGGAACGTGTACGGGATTGGTCCAGACATCGAACACCATCTCGAGCGGCGCGTCGTAGACGCGTGTGAAGACGTGCTCCCGATCCGCGGTTTCGTTGTTAGTTCGATTTGCGTGACTTCGGCTTGCGGGCATCGTTCCCATCCTTCTGCTGAATTTCGCGTAGGTATTGGTCGAGGCGGTCGAGGCTCTGCTCCCAGAAGATTCGATAGTGATCGATCCACCCCGCGGCGCCCTTGAGCGGATCGGCCGACAAGTGGCACGGCCGGCATTGCGCATCGCGTCCGCGCGTGATTAGCCCCGCCCGCTCGAGGACTTTCAAATGTTTCGAAATCGCCGGCATGCTCATGTTGAATGGCTGCGCGAGTTCGGTGACCGACGCGTCTCCTGACGAGAGCCGCGCAAGAATCGCCCTGCGCGTGGGATCCGCCAGAGCGGAGAAAGTCGAGCTGAGCTGATCGGAAGGCATCGTTGTTAACCGATCGGTTCCGTAACCGACAAGTTAAATATAAAACTCCGGCGCCCGCGTGTCAAGAGAGAATTTCCGCTTGACTTAGTTGTTTGATTCCGGAATACTATATCTGAAGTTGTACTAGTATGCGCTCAGCCGACATAATCGATCTCCTCCCGCTTTCCCCGGCCGTGTTCCACATTCTGCTCTGTCTCGCCGAAGGCGAACGCCACGGCTACGCCATCAAGCGCGAAATCGCGAAACGCACCGACGGCAAGCTGACTCTCGGCGCCGGAGCGCTCTACGGAGCGATCAGCAAGCTGCTCGAGCAAGGCCTCATTGCGGAATCGGATGAACGTCCCGACGCGCATCTCGACGACGAACGGCGCCGCTACTATCGCCTCACTCCCCTCGGCCGCCGCGCCGCGCAGGCGGAAGCCGCACGCATGCGCGACCTCGTGCAACTGGCCTCGGTGAACCTCGGCTTCGCTAAAGGATAACCGCCATGCTGTCGTTGAAACTCTACCGCTTCCTGCTCAACTTCTATCCGGCGACCTTCCGCGAAAACTACGCCGGTCCACTCGAGCGCGAGTTCCTCGATGAATATGGCGAAGCTCCCACCCGCGCCGGCGTCCTCCTCCTCTGGGCCCGCACCCTCGCGGACTTCGCAACCTCCGTCCCCACAATGCTCGCCCGCGAATTCCGTGAGGATGCCTGGCACGCCGTCCGCATGTGGAGGAAGCGCCCGCTGCCCGTGATCATGGCGATCCTCGCGCTCGCAATCGGCATCGGCGCCAATATCGGCGTCTTCAGCGTCGTCGACGCGCTGCTGCTCCGTTCGCTGCCATTCCGCGAGCCCGAGCGACTGGTCGGATTCGAAGCCTACTTCCCTCTCGGTTTCGATGCAACTCCCAAGACTCTTGCGGAATTCCGGGCCAAGAGCCAGTACCTCGAGGGCGTGGTCGCATGTATGGTCAGCGAGGTCAATTTCACCGACTCGCAGCATCCGATCCGTGTGAAATTGACCGCCGTGAACTGGGAATTTTTCAACGTCCTCGGCACTCGCGCCCGGGCCGGCCGCACCTTCGTCGCCGGTGAGGACGAAAAAGGCCACGACACCGTCGCCGTCATCGGCTACGCACTCTGGCAGCAGATGTTCGGCGGCGACTCACGCGCGATCGGATCCAAGATTTCCATCAACGGAACTTCGTTTGAAATTATCGGCGTCGCGCCGCCGGACTTCGACTATCCCGATAAATCGCAGGTCTGGACACCCACCGTATTCGACTTCGCGCGGATCCCCATGAACGGCGGCATCAATTTCGTTCGCGACCTGGGCCGTCTGAAGCCCGGTCTCACACTGGCGCAAGCCCAATCGGCCATGGAAGCCGAGGCGAAGGCCACCAAGCAGCCGCGCATCTGGGTCGACAAGACATTCCATCCGCGGCTGGTTCCCCTGCGCGATCAACTCGCCGGATCTTTGAAGAACCAGTCGCTAATCCTGCTCGGCGCCGTGGCCTTGCTGCTGCTGATCGCCTGTGCGAACGTCGCCAATCTGTTGTTGAGCCGTACCGCCGACCGCCGGAATGAAATGGCGATCCGCGGAGCATTAGGCGCGAGCCGCGCCCGCCTCATCCAACAACTTCTCACCGAGAGCGTCGTACTCTCGATCGTCGGCGCCGCAGCTAGTCTCGTAGTCGCGCATTGGTCGGTGAAGGCCGCCGGAATGTTCGCACAATCCGGCGTCTCGGCCGCTCAAACATTGACTCTCGGCAACTGGCGGATTTTCGCCTTCGCGGCCGGCCTCGCGCTCGCGACCGGACTCCTCTTCGGCGCCGCGCCCGCATTGTTTGCTGGCAGCTCGATGATCCGTACGTCTTCGCAGCGCGCGCAAGCGTCGCGGCTGCGGTCGATCCTAGTCGCCGTGCAGATCGGATTGACGGTCGTGCTGCTCGCCGGTGGCGTGTCCCTCGGATATGCTTTCCGGAAATTGATCGCTACTGATGACGGCTTCGAAACTCGCGGAGTCGTTTCCCTGCGGGTCGCCCCCACTGGCGGCCGCTATGAGACGCCCACAGGAAAGGCCGCGTATTACAACGAAGCCGCGCGCCGCATTCGCGAGCTCGCCGGAGTCAAAGCCGTGTCCGCCTCCATGTTCCTGCCGTTGGGAACCAACTCGTTCATGCTGTTCCGCTACAAAATCGACGGAAGCACTGGCGATGGCGAACCGGCCGCGCTCTTCCCCGTGGCGCCGGGCTTCTTCTCGACGCTCAGAATCCCGATGCTAGCCGGCCGCGAGTTCGACCCTGCCGACGCCGCGCGTCCCAAAGGCGACAAGCCTATAATCGTCAGCGAGTCCTATGCGCGCAAGTTCGTAAACGATCCGCATCTGATCATTGGACGGCGCCTCGTCGACAGCGACGGTCCCACCGTCGTCATCGGAGTCGTCAAGGAGATCCGCTTCGGCGGACCCGTATTCTCGATGCCCGAGCAGGCCTTCCCTTTGAGCACCAACGTCACGAATTTCCTGATCCGCGTCGATGGCGATCCGCACGAGCGTTTGGCGGCGATCCGCCAGGTAGTGCAGGCGATCGATCCGGCGATCCCGGTCCATGACGCCATGACCCTCGACGAACGCTTCGCTGACGTGACGGCGCGTCCGCGCTTCTACACGCTCGCCGCCGAGATGTTCGGAATCTGCGCGCTGCTTCTCTCGATCGTCGGACTATACGGCATGATCTCGTACTCCGTCACCCAGCGGACGCGTGAAATGGGGATTCGCATGGCGCTCGGAACGACTCCGGCGGCTCTGCGGTTGATGATGATGCGCCAGGGGCTCCTACTCGTGATCCTTGGCGCGATTCCCGGTGTGATCGCGACGTTATTCGCCGCGCAATGGCTCGAGCAGTTGGTATCGGGCGCAACCGCGCTGACGTCGGCGGCGTGCATCGCGTCTCTCATTCCCATCGCGATCGTTGCCGCATTATCCGTTTGGATCGCCACCAATCGCATATCGAAGCTCGACCCCGCCGTCGCACTACGGGTCGAATAACATCGACAGTTTGATCAGGAACGAAGTGTTCCCGCCTCGCCGCTGCTACTCTCCGTAGCATGCACCCGGACGCCAATCGCCGTGAACTTCTAGCGGCCCTCGCCCTGGCAGGCGCCGCCGTTGCGCAACCATCTAAAGGGAAAACTTCCATGACGCTCACTTGCTTCATCCGCTACCAAATCGATCCATTCCAACGCGAGGCATTCAAGAAGTACGCCGAAAATTGGGGACGCATCATCCCCCGTTGCGGCGGCCACCTCGTCGGATACTTCCTTCCCGCGGAAGGAACCAACGACATCGCCTGGGGATTAATCGCCTTCGACAGCCTCGCCTCCTACGAGGCGTACCGTGCGCGCCTGAGAACGGACCCCGACTCCCGCGAGAACTTCGCGATGGCCCAGTCGAAGCGGATCATTTTACGCGAAGAGCGGACGTTCGTCGAAGTGGTGGATGGAACCTTCGGCATCCCGTCCACTCTGCACGCCAAATAGAAGAAGGGCAGGTGCCGCAATCATTGCGGAGCCTGCCCCTCATTTACTTTCTGTAAAGCCGATCAGCCGTGGTGCTTCTTGCCCGCTCCGGAAGGTTCCGACTCCGGCTTCCCGCCGAGCAATCGAGCCCGTGCTTCCATCTTGGCCGCGTCACCCTTCTTCTTCATTTTCTTCAAGACGATCGCATAGTTCTCGAGGACATCCACCAACACCGGCGGCGGCGGCTCAGCAGGATTGAGGACGTAATGCTTCGACGACGCCCACCCCTTGGTATCGAGAATCGCGATCGACAACTTGAACAGCGCTTCCGATTCAGGATTGCGATCCTTCGAAGCCAACAACTTCGCCAACCCCAGCAAACTCGTCACCGTCTCCGATTCCTGCGCCTGCAGCAACTGGCGGAACAGCGGCTCCGCTTCAGCCTGACGGCCCTGCGCAGCGTACACTTCCGCGACGCGTTCGACGTTCAACCGCGTCATCGGATTATCGTTCGAAGTCGACTTCAAACGGATGAACAGCGCCCGCTCGTAAGCCTTCGCAGCTTCCGGATACTTCTTGTCCTGATAGTAAACCGAGCCCAACTGATCGAGCACGGGCGGAATCGAAGGATCCGACGGTCCAAGCGCGCTCTCACGTAAGGAAAGCTCGCGGCGCAACGCCGGTGTCGCATCGAGATACCGTTGACGGCTCAGGTAGAACTGCGCCAGCGAATCAAGCGGCGGCGCGAGTTCGAGGCTCGCCTGTCCATAAGCTTTTTCGCCGATCCGCAGGCAGCGCGACCAGCTCTGTTCCGCTTCCGGATCCTTAGTCTCGGCCGCGTAGGACTTGCCCAGCAGATCGAGCGTCATGGTCAAACCCGGATCGTCCGCGCCATTGATCTTCTCGCGGATCGCCACCGCGCGCCGCAAGAACTTGCCGGCCTCCGACGCCTTATCCTGCGCCAGGCTCGCACGCGCCAGGTTCTCGAGCACAGGCACGAGTTCCTTCGCTTGGCGTCCCGTCGTATTCTCGAGGATCTGCAGGCTGCGGCGCCAGAATCCGTCGGCCACGCCAAACTTCATTTGTGCGAACGCCACGCGACCGAGGTCGTTGATGTCCGGCACGATCTCCGTGCTGTTCAATCCAAAGGAATGTTCCCGTTCCTCGAGCAGTTTTGCGAACAGCGGCTCGGCTTCCGAGTAGCGGCTTTGGGCGCACAGATGCTCGGCCAGGTTGCGATAGCCTTTGGCGAATTCAGGAGATTCCCCAGAAGCGTTCTTGACTTTCTCGAAGGCCTCTCGCAGGCTCTTTTCGTCATTGTCGAAAGCGGCGTTCTGAGCCAGTAATCCGGTGACGCCAGACAGAAGAAGGATGTAAGTGAGTCCGATTCTCATCTTGCCCTTCCATCGTCCGTTGTAAAGGAAAGGTTAAGAGGTTGAGTAGGGATTTTGCGTGAAATGGGAATGTCTCGCGGAAGTACTATCGTGGTAGGCCGCGACTGTTCGTATAAACTAGAGGGTTCACACTAGCCCGCCCCCGCTTTTGGGTGGATCGGGCACGGCACAAGGGACACCAACAATATGATGATGAGGATCATGCTGCTCGCCTGCTTCGGTCTGACGCTCGGAGCCGCCTACGGGCAAACGGGCCAATGGATCAAGATGTTCGACGGCAAGACGCTCGATGGATGGGAAGCGAACGAGAATCCCGAGTCCTGGACGGCCAAAGACGGCATGATCGTCGGCGACGGCGAGCACAGCCACCTCTTCTATAAGAAGGAGGTCTGCGAGAACTGCGAGTTCAAAGCGGAAGTCCGCATCAACCACGGCGGCAACTCCGGCATGTACATCCGCACCGCCTTCGGTCCCGGTTTCCCCAGAGGCTACGAGGCACAAATCGACAACACCCACAAGGACCCCGTCCGCACCGGCAGCCTGTACGGCTTCGTCAAAGTGCTCGAGCAACTGATCCCCGACGACACCTGGTGGACGCAGGACGTCACCGCCGTCGGCAACCACATCGTCATCAAGATCAACGACAAGGTCACCGTCGATTTTGTGGATCCGAAGAATACCTTCACGAAAGGCTACCTCGCCCTGCAGCAGCACAACAAAGGCAGCGTCGTCGAGTTCCGCAACCTCATGATGCGTCACTTGCCGTAAGAAAGCACGGACTCGAGCACGTCACCCAGTTGCTCAGACGTGAACTGATTCCCTTCGATATTCGACGCCAGCTTGCCCGCGCGATCGATGATCACCGTGTGCAACGAGTGCGTCATGGTCCCCTCCTCGCGCCAGTAGGAGACTCCGAACAGCCCGCATACCCGTTGAATTTCCGCCGACGGACCCGTTAGGAAGTGCCATGACCGCGCGTCCGCCTTCCAGATCCGCGCGTACTTCAAGAGGACTTCTGGTTGATCGAACGCCGTATCGAACGAGACCGTCAAAAGGATGAGGTCGCGCCCCAGCCGGTCGTGGAACCTTTTCTGCAGTTGTCCAAAATTGTTAGACGATCGAAGACAATAATCCGGTAATGGACAGCGCGTATAAATGAAATTCAGCGCCACCGTTTTCCCCGAGAACTCGCTCAGTTTAACCGCGTCCCCATTCTGATCGACGAGCGAGAAATCGGGAACGGGATCCCCCTCGTGCAGACTGTGCGCCGATGCCGCTCCGATCGCCTTTTCGATCGCCCTCAACCGCCGCACCTGCACGGGATCGATCGCCGCACTGTCGAACGGCACGATCCGGATATCCCCGATCCAGGAAGAATCCTTATCGACAAACAGCGTGAAGTGGATCTTCGTCCCCGGCTTCAGCTCCGTCAACGGATCTGGCGAACGCACCGCGAAATCCATCGCCATCGCTTCCATAAATCCGGGGATGCTATCGTGCGACACCATGACCCGCCGGTGCGCCGCGTCGACCTTCACCACGAGCCCTTCGACCGCGAAGTGCCTCGGCGAGTCTGCGGCTATCAGACCTGTCACAACCACCAGACAGGCCGCAATCCTATGCATACATCGATCATCATAGGTTCTCGAAGTTCACAGCGTCAAACCACCTCCGAAAGGTGTTCCTTTACTATTGAAGGAACTGGCTCTGAAGAACTATCTCATCGCAGCGATTGTAATGGCGCTGTTCTTGCAGTCGCTCGCCGGACAATCAGACCCCAAAGCGATCCCGATCAGCATCATCGTCGTTTCGAACGCGGCGGAAGCCCAGCGCCTGCACAAGCAACTGGAGTCCGGCGCGGACTTCGCCGCGTTGGCGAAACAGAACTCCATCGACCCCACCGCCAGCGAGGGCGGATATCTGGGCGAGCTGAATCCCGCCGATCTGCGCCAGGAATTTCAGCAGGCGCTCAAGCCCGTGCGCCCCGGCGGGATCTCGGCCGTCACCCAATTCCCATCCGGCTTCGCGATCCTCAAGATCCTCTCTGAGGATCCTCAGAAGCGCCTCGAGGATATCCACCGCGATCGCGAGCAGTTCATCTCCAGTTCCGCCGACGTTCATTGGACGGCGGATTTCTCCGGCCAATCCACGACCCTCGACGTCCTGCGCGTCGCGAAGAAACCGGACGACTGGAATCAATCGGAATCCATGGTCTGTCGCGTGGAAAATGAGGCTCCCGCGGCAGCGATCCGATCCGTCGGAGAGATCCTCGCCGGCCCCGCCGACCAGGACACCAGCCGCGCCGATTTCCTCGTCGCTCGCGCGGCCGTCTACTCCGCCCGCGGTGAATTCGAAAATGCCTTCGAGGATGTGCAAGCGGTATCGAAATTGGTCATCCCCAACTCGCCCGCGAAAGCCGAAGCGCTCGAGGAGTTGGAAGGTCTCCTCCGCCTGCAGCGTGCGGGAACCTCGCTCTACGACAGCTTCGTCCTCGGAGCCCAACCCGCCGTTCCGGTGACAAAGGAACGCATGGCAGATCTGGAAAAGGCCATCGGTGTCTTCAGCCACGCGTTACGTAAAGAGCCTGCGGATCTCGAAGTGAAATGGCTTCTGAACCTGGCGTACATGCTCGAAGGACGTTATCCCGCCGCCGTGCCGGCCGAATGGCTCATCGCTCCCGCAACCCCGCCTCCGGCAATGCCAGGCCTTCATTTCCGCGACGTCGCAGCCGCCGCAAAACTGATATCGCGCGGAATGGCCGGCGGAGCCATCGCCGAGGACTTCGACGGTGACGGCCTCATCGACGTCGCCATCTCCTCAATGGACGACTGTGTTCCCTTGAAGCTGTTCCACAACAATGGCGACGGTACCTTCACCGATCGCGCCAAAGAAGCCGGCCTTAGAAATCAAACCGGCGGGCTGAACATGATTCAGACCGACTACAACAATGACGGCTGCATCGACATCCTGGTCCTTCGCGGAGGATGGGAATTTCCCCGCCGCAAATCGCTACTGCGCAACAACTGCGATGGCACGTTCGCCGACGTGACGGACCAAGCCGGACTCGCGACCCGGCTCTCGCAAACGCAGACCGCCGTCTGGGCGGACATCGACAACGACGGCAAGCTCGATCTCTTCGTCGGCAATGAGGACGGCCCTCCGCAGCTCTTCCTCAATAAAGGCGACGGAACGTTCACCGACATCGCACAGCAAGCGGGCGTGGCACGCACGGCGATGACGAAAGCGATCGTCGCCGCCGACTACGACAACGACGGCTTTGTGGACTTCTACCTCTCCAACTACAACGGCGAGAACTTCCTCTATCACAACAACGGCGACCGCACCTTCACCGAAGTCGCCGCCCAGGCCGGAGTTCAAGATCCCTGGTCGAGCTTCGGCGCCTTCTTCTTCGATTTCGATAACGACGGCTGGCCGGACCTGTTCGTGACCGGCTACTGCATGTCTGTCGACGAATGGGTCCGCGGCTATGTCGGACTCCAACGCAAGTGTGAAAGCAGCAAGCTCTACAGGAACCTTCACAACGGCAAATTCACGGACGTGAGCAAAGAAGCCGGCCTCGACAAGGCGATGATGGCCATGGGCCACAACTTCGGCGACATCGACAACGACGGTTACCTCGATTTCTACCTCGGCAGCGGCAATCCTTCTTATGCGACCGCCGTTCCAAATCTCATGTTCCACAACGAAGGCGGCAAACGGTTCACCGATGTCACCGTTCCTTCCGGCACCGGCATCCTGCCCAAGGGACATGGGATCGCGTTCGCCGACTTCAGCAATCAAGGCAAGCAGGATCTACTCGTCATCATGGGAGGCGCGGTGCGCGGTGACGTCCACAATCTGCGCTTATTCGAGAATCCGGGGAACGGAAACGACTGGATCAACATCCACCTGACCGGCGTGAAATCGAATCGCGTCGCCATCGGAGCCCGGATCACGCTGACCGTCACTAATCAAGGCGCAGGCACGCGTACGATCTCCCGCACCGTCGGCAGCGGCGGATCCTTCGGAGCCAACCCCTTCACCCAGGAAATCGGCCTCGGCAAGGCAGCGCAAATCGACAGCGTCGAAATCTGGTGGCCCGCCAGTGGGACGAAGCAGAAGTTCACCGGCGTTCAAAAGAATCAGTTCATCGAGATTGAGGAACTGGCCAAGGCGCCGCGCAAAAGGACAGTCCACTCATTCAAGCTAGGAAAGTGAGGTTCGCCTCGCCGGACCGCGCAACTCGAGGATCAGCCGCATGACCAGACTCTCGATCTCGTCGCGGACCTTCTCATGCACCGCCTGCCGCATTCCCATCGGATCCTGGATCTTCCACTCGACCACGCGCCCTGTCTGCAAATGAGGCAGCGGCTGCCCACTGATGTTGACGATCAAGTCCCAACGCGCCTTGACGAAGACTTCAATTCCCTTCGGAGCATGCCCAGTGAGCGGGATATTTTTATCCTTCATTACCGCTCGAGTGAGCTCAGGAATCGATGCCGCGGGCGACAGACCCGCGCTCGAAATTTCGGCGGCGTCAGACCCGTAGCGTTTCGCGAACGCCTCCGCCATCTGGCTGCGGCAAGCGTTGCCGATGCACACGAATAGCACGCGCTTCTTCGGAGACGCGGCGACTTTCGCGACCGGTGGCGGACGAAGCCCGGTGCGATCCCTCATAACTTCTCCACGAAATATTTGTGAACCCTCGAGTCCGGCGTCAGCTCCGGATGAAAGGTCGCCACCAGGTGCCGCCCCTCTTCCGCGAACACCGGCAAGTCCAAGTAACTCGCCAGAACTTTCACGCCAGGGCCCGTCTTGCGGATGATGGGAGCGCGTATGAACACCGCCTCGATATCGCCGCCCTCCAGAGTCTCGAAAGGAAGCTTCACGATCCGGCTGTCGACCTGCCGCCCGTACGCGTTCCGCTCGACTTCAATATCCATCAGGCCGAGCGACGCCTGCACCGGATTCAGCACCGACTTCGCAATCAGGATCGCCCCCGCGCAAGTCCCAAAGATCGGCTTCTGCAATCCGAACTGCCGCAAGGGCTCGAACATATTTTCATAGTCGAGCACCTTCAGCATCGTCGTACTCTCGCCGCCGGGAATTACCAGCCCATCGATCTTGTCGAGCTGCGCCGCCGTCCGGATTTCCTTGACGTTTGCGCCTGCGTGCTCCAAGGCCCTGCGATGGGCTTCGAAGTCGCCTTGCAAGGCCAGCACGCCAACCGTTTTGGAGGCCGCCATGGCGTTCCTACCAGCCGCGCGTCTGCATCAGTTCGCCCTCGGCGAGCTTGCTGATTTCGAGGCCCGGCATCGCTTCGCCGAGTTCTTCACTCGCTTCGAGGATCTTCTCCGGATCATTGAAATGGGTCGCCGCTTTGACGACCGCACGGGCGCGCGCTTCGGGATCTGAGGACTTGAAGATGCCCGACCCCACAAAGACCGCCTCCGCTCCGAGCTGCATCACCAGCGCGGCATCCGCTGGCGTGGCGATACCACCCGCCGAGAAGTTCGGCACAGGCAGCTTCCCATGCTTCGCAACCCATTCGACCAGTTCCAGCGGAGCCTGCAGCTTCTTCGCTTCGTGCACGAGTTCCTCGTGGCCCAGCACCGTCAACTGCCGCATTTCTTTCACGATCGTACGGATGTGGCGCACGGCCTCGACGATATTTCCCGATCCCGCTTCGCCCTTCGTGCGGATCATCGCAGCGCCCTCGGCAATGCGCCGCAGCGCCTCACCCAGATTCCGCGCTCCGCAGACGAACGGCACTTTGAACGCGCGCTTGTCGATGTGATGCTCTTCATCGGCGGGCGTCAACACTTCGCTCTCATCGATGTAATCGACCTTCAAGGCTTCAAGCACACGCGCTTCGACGAAGTGCCCAATGCGCGCCTTCGCCATCACCGGAATCGTCACCGTCTCCTGAATCTCGCGGATGATCCGGATCTGCGCCATGCGTGCCACTCCGCCTTCTTTGCGGATATCGGAGGGAACCCGCTCGAGCGCCATCACCGCACAAGCACCGGCTTTTTCAGCGATTTTTGCCTGATCCACGTTGGTGACGTCCATGATGACGCCGCCCTTCAGCATCTCCGCCAGACCGACATTGAGTCGAAATTGCTCGGTATTAAAAAACATGTTCGTCACTCCTTGTAAGAATTAAACCAGCGCCGTCGCCGGCTCGAAAGTCCGCGCCGCACGCACGCGGCTCGCCTCCGACCGGAACAGCGTCCCCAAAATCTCGAGCCCGCGCCGGATCGTCTCCGGATCGAGGCCCGCAAAACTGATGCGCAAACAACTGGACTGATCCCGCTGCACCGCGAAATACTTCCCAGGCAAATACGCCACGCCTTCGCGCTGCGCCGCGCCTAGCAACTCACCGGAATCGAGCTGCTCCGGCAAACGGATCCACAAATTCATGCCGCCGTCGGGCTTCGTGTAAACCGTCCCCTCGGGCATCACCCGCCTGCACGTGTCAAGCGCGCATTCCAACCGCTCGAGGCCGGTCCGCAACACGTGCGCGCGATGCTCGGCGAGACGTCCCGATTCGGCGAACCGCACCAGCACCGCCTGCGACAATTGATCGGTATGCAGATCGCAGCACTGCTTCGCCTCCGCCAAACGTGCCGTCAGCGGTTTCGGAGCGATCACCCATCCCACTCGCAACCCAGGGAACGCAAGCTTCGAAAAGGATCGCAACAGCACGACATCCCCCGAATCGTCGAGCTCCTTCAGCGTCGGCAGAGCATCGCCGCGATACCGCAAAGCACCATAAATATCGTTCTCGACCAGCACGACCTGCGCCTCGCGGACCATCCGGATCACCTGCCTCCGCGCCTCGAGCGGCATCGTCGCCCCCGTCGGATTTTGGAAGTTCGGAGTCAGCACCAGCAACCTCGGACGCTCCCGCAGAATCACCCGCGCCAGCGCATCGAGATCGATTCCATCGTTCGTGACCGGCACTCCGATCACGCGCGTGCCGGCAGTCGCGAAAATATTCTTGAGGCCGGGATAAACAGGATCCTCGATGACGACCGGTCCACCTGCGCCTCCGCAAAGTACGCGTTGGATCAGATCGAGCGCCTGTTGCACTCCATTAGTGATGATGATGTCGTCCGACGCGCGGCCCATGCCCTCCCGCGCCGCATCGTCTAGCAAATATCGCCGCAAAGGCCTGTAACCAGCAGGCGTCCCCAACTGCAAAATCGCCGCCGCCGCCGGCTCCGCGATCACTTCCTGACACGTCGCACGGAACTCATCCAAGGGAAACAGCAACTCACTCGGCCGCGATGCCGTAAAGCTAATAGAAGCACCCGCGGCGCTCGGAGGAACCGCAAGATTGGGTTCGTTTTGGAGGATCGATTCCCAATCGATACGCCTGCTCGCGGACGCGCCCGCCCCATCCGGAATCGTCACGAAGCTTCCGCGCCCCACCTGACCCTTAATAAATCCCTCCTGCTCGAGGAGTTCATAAGCAGTCGAAATGGTCTGGCGGTTCAAGCCAAGTTGATCAGCCAATGTCCGAGTTGCCGGAAGCCTCTCACCGGCCTCAAGCACTCCATTCACAATCGAAAGACGGATCTGATCGCAAATCTGCCGATAGATAGGTGCCTCGAGCGTCTCGTCGAATTGGAGTCTGGGTAGCATGCCAATGACACACCGAGCATACCATATTGGACGGTCAGCGACAAGAGTGTGCGCAGATCTTACCTGGGCCGTGCAACGGACGAGCGATCCACTGCAAGACCAACCAGATCCTGAAGGGCCGCCGCCTCAAAATCGAATGCGGAGGACGCGACATTCCCGAGGACAAAGGCAGCATCGCCACCGGCGTCGTGCCCTTCAAGATCAAGATGCGGAATGAATTGGCAGGGTCCGACATGACCCTGTTCACGGGCACGAGGAAGGTATTGAAGACCCACTCGACCGAGTACGGTCCGAAGAACGTCAACCACTTCGTCTACTACGTCGATGAGGATTGGAACCTGCCGATCGCCTACGTCTTCCTGACGCCCGGCTCCGTCGACGAGATGAAGCGTCCACAGCTCAGCGGCGCCTTCTGGGTCCGCGGAGAGGCCGTGCATTTCGAACCGCACCTGTTCTACCAAGGCAAGGAAGTCGGCAAGATTATCTAGGGAAATGACGAAGCCGGCCGCGCCAGTTGCCAGAACGAGGTCGAAAGTACAACCACCAACTTCGTCGAAGATACACTGCCGCAAAAAGCGAAATGGTCGCGCGTCATTTGCACGTTCCCCAACATCAATGCCTGGAACAAAACGGGCCGCCCGCCCACGACGCTTCCACACCAGACCGGCGCTGCTCACCTGTTGATCGACAACCCCGGCGACTATGAAGTGAAAGTGCTCTGGAAAACGCGTCATCAAGTTCACTGCCGATGCAGAGGGCAGATTCGACAACGGCGTCGCCAAAGCCAATCATCTCGGCAGCAATCGCGTGATCGTTCCTGTGCAGATCATCGGCGATCAGGACGGTCAGTGGAATCACAATGCCTGGAAGACGGACGCATTCTACGACAATCCTCTCACCGGCTTTACGCCCGCGCCCTAGATGATGTAACGTCGAGGGATCGTGCTCGAAATCATAGCCGCCTGGCGAGGACTATTGAAGCACCGGGCGGGTGTCGCACTCGCGATCGTGGCACTCGCCATCGCGAGTTCGAGCGCCGCCCTGGTCTTCACCGTCGTCAACGCCGTGCTGGTACGTCCACTGCCGATCGCCGATGCCGCACGAGTCGCCATCATCTGGGAGAAGCGCAAGAGCGAGCCCGGCAAATACGGCGTCTCCGGCGCGGATTTCTATGACTGGCAGAGCGGTGCCGCTCCGTCGATCGAGTCAATGACCGCTCAGGATGAGCACTCGATGATCCTCGCCGGATCCGAGCCCCGGCGCGTGATGGCGGTCCTTTCGACCGCCGGATTCTTCGAAACATTCGGCGTCAGTCCTGTTTTGGGAAGCATCGGCGATGGGCGCGGCGCATTCCTATCCTGTGGATTGTGGCAGCGCCGCTTCGGCGGCGACTTGCGGATCGCCGGACAGAAGATCCAACTCGATGGCATGTCCTACGAAATTGCGGGGGTCCTGCCTGCGGATTTCCGCATGTTCTTCGGACGCGCCCCGGCGGATGTCTACCTGCCGCTCGAAATGCCTCCGCAACTGCGCCAGAGCCGCGATGATCATTCGTTCTTCGTAACCGCTCGTCTGCGCGCAGGCGCCTCGTTCCGCGAGTTGAGCGACGAACTCGACATCGTAAACGCCCGCCTGCAGCACGAGTTTCCGAAGACCAACACCGGCCACGATGCGCTCGTCATTCCAGTAACGACCGAAGTCACCGCCTCAGCGCGCGCCCCACTGATGATGCTGTCAGGCGCGGTGGCGTTGCTGTTGCTGCTCGCCTGCGCGAACGTCGCGAATCTGCTGCTCGCGAGGAACCAGGCCCGTTCACAGGAAATGGCGATCCGCCAAGCCCTCGGCGCAGCGTTGACGGATTCCGCCAAACTCGTGCTGGCCGAATCCCTGATGCTATCGCTCGCCGCCGGACTCGCAGGCCTCATCGCCGCCCGCCTCGCCGTTCCGCTCATGCGCGCGATCGTCCCGCGCAGCATTGGCCCAGTGATCCTGCCCGGCCTCGATCGCCTCGAGATCGATTCGACCGTCATGCTGTTCTCAGCCGCCGTTTGCGGATTCATGGCGCTCGCCGGCGCAATCGTACCGTTGCGCCGATTGAATGCTCCCCTTTCCCGTTGGCGCAGTACGAAGCCCCAGCGGATCCTCGCCATCGCGCAGATCGCGATCGCCTGCGCTCTATCAACCGGCGGCGTAGCGCTACTGATGAGCTACGGCCGCCTCATGAAAATCGAGCCCGGATTCGGAGTCGCCAATCGGCAGGTTGCTTCCCTCTCGGTGACAGCGAACAATAACGCGTCAAAGATCCTCGAGGCAGTCTCCGCAATGCCCGGCATAAAGTCCGCGGCCATGGCGAGCATCGCCCCAGGAACGATCGGAGGTCCGAGAACAGGAATCCGTCTCACCACCGATCCGCCAACGCAGACCATCGAGGTAGCGAAGAAAGCATTCTTCCGGATCGTGACACCAAGATTCATGCGGACCGCCAGGATCCGGATCATCGAGGGCAGGGAATTCGCGGAC
>DASXZC010000345.1:0-2541 GCA_036502165.1 Bryobacteraceae bacterium | reverse complement strand
GCCACCGCAATTCCCGCCGCCGCCGAGACGAAATTATGAAAGGCGAGTCCGGCCATTTGCGTGAAATAGCTCATCGTCGACTCGCCGCCGTACGCTTGCCAATTCGTATTGGTGGTGAAACTGGCAGCGGTGTTGAACGCTAGATCCGGCGCGACCGCACTCATCGCTTGCGGATTGAGGGGCAACAGAAACTGCAGCCGCTGAATCGCATAGAGCAGGACCATTTCGACAGCGCTGAACAGCAGCATCGCTATCGCGTATTCAACCCAGGTCTGCTCGTTCCCCGGATGAACTCCGCAGAGTCGATAGATAAGCCGCTCCAGCGGTCGCATCACCGGGTCCATGAACGTCGGTTGCGACGTGAAAACCCGGGCCATGTACAGTCCCAGCGGAACACTCAGCGCCGTCACCAGCGCGAGGAACAGACCGATCTGAATCAGTGCATTTCCAAGCACGGAGGTTTTCCTTTTGTTAGAACTTTTCCGGACGTAGCATCGCGTAGACGAGATAAATCGTCAGCGCGATCGCCATGATAGAACCCAGTACCAGTTCAACCGGTGTCATAACCTTGCACATCCCCAAACGTAGGCGATTGCGAGCGCGAAGAAGCCGCAACTCGCGACAATGAAAATAACGTCCATCATGCAATGCTAATGTGCACGAAATATGCCCCTGCAAAAGTGCCCGTAAAACAAGATGAATCGGGGCGGCCCGGATTTGTGCATTGCAAGATGCCGCAAAGCGGCAGTGCAAATTCAAACGCGTGGATTTCGCCGGCGCTCTCAGTCTCGATTCTATTTGGCGCCACCAATGACTTGATTCTGGCCTTGCTAGAGGCGACTTTAGTCCTGAAATGGGCGCGCGTTCGGGCAACAACTATCTAACTGCGCTACGGAAGCTTAAGGCCGATGTGTGGATCGCCGGCGCCCGTGTCGACGATCCGACAATTCACCCGGCCTTCGTCAACGTCGCGCGCTCGATCGCGTCGCTCTATGACATGCAGATCGAGCATCCCGGCGCGATGACCTATCGGCTCGAGGACGGCGGACGCGCAGGTCTCTCGTTCATTCAACCCAAAAGTATTGATGACGTCCGCAAACGTAGTGCGATGTTCCGTCGATGGGCCGAGTATAGCGGCGGAATGATCGGGCGCTCACCCGATTATCTCAACGCCGGCCTCGCCGCGATGGCTGCGGCCTGGAAGTTCTTCGCGGAAAGCGACCCCCGCTTCGGCGACAATATTCAGGCGTACTACCGCGAGGCGCGTAACCACGACTGGTGCGCAACCCACACCTTGCTGAATCCCCACGGGAGCCGCACCGCCGGTTGGGCAGGTGAGACCGATACCGATCTCGCCCTGCGCCTCGTCGATCGCACGCCCGACGGCATTGTCGTCAGCGGCGCGCGTCTGCTCGCGACCCTTGGTCCGCTTTCCGAGGAACTGCTGGTCTTTCCTTCGACGGTGCTCAAGGAGGAGCCGGGGGCCGATAAATTTGCCCTGGCCTTCGCGATTAACAGCAACGCATCCGGTCTCAGATTCATTTGCCGTGATTCGTTCGATCTGGGCCGTTCTCACTTCGACGCGCCTCTCGCTTCGCGTTTCGAGGAGATGGACTGCGTGGTGATCTTCGACAACGTTCTCGTCCCCTGGGATCGCATTTTTCTCTGCGGGGACATCCCACGCTGTAACGCGCTTTTCGCCGAAACCAATGCCGTCGTCAGCATGATGCATCAGGTCGTGGTGAAGAACGCGGTCAAGGCCGAGTTTCTCCTCGGCCTGGCGGCTAAGATCGCCGAAGTCAGCGACGCCAAAGCGCTCGCACACGTGCGCGATCGTTTGGCCGAGATGATCATCACCGCCGAGTTGATGCGCTCGTGTTTGCGCGCGGCGGAAGCCGACGCCCATGAGGACAAATGGGGCCAGTTCGTTCCGGCGCGCCCGCCTCTCGACGTGGCGCGCAATCTCTTTCCGCGCCTCTACCCGCGCATGGTCGAGATCATCCAGTTGAACTCTTCATCAAGCCTGATGGCGACGCCGGCCGAAGCGGACTTTGATAGCCCATTACTGCCTCAAATCGAGCGCTTCCTTGGCGCGGGCGCTACATCCGCAAAAGATCGCGTCGCCCTCTACCGCCTCGCCTGGGACGTCGCCGGTAGCGCCTTCGCCGGCCGACAGGTTCTCTACGAACGTTTCTTCTTTGGCGATCCCGTCCGGATGGCCAGCGCACTCGTCGACAACACCGACTTGCAGCCGCTCATCAAACGCATCGAGGACTTCCTCAAACGCGTTGACTAGCCAAATTGCTGGTTCCGCCCGTTTCTGGCGACGTCGAAGCTCCGATATATTGCCGACGCAATGGCTGGCTTGATCTCCTCTTCTGCTTCGTTTGCGATTCGACCGCCATATTTCATGAGTGCCCTGCCTAGCGGGTTAGATCAAGTTGCTGTAGCCACATACACTGGCGCGAGCCCGCGCTTCGGGATCGCATCCTGATGGCCAGAATACGGAAAGCCGGACGTCTCTGGCGCGAAGATGCACTC
>DASXZC010000344.1:0-6980 GCA_036502165.1 Bryobacteraceae bacterium | reverse complement strand
CTGGTTTACGGTTCGATTCGGCGTCGGCTCCGGGGGAGACTCGCGCATTGTGGTTTCGGACGTACCGATGATGGACGTTCCTGACGCGGGTAATCTCGAGGTCGAGCCCCTGGCGATTGGACCGGCGACACGGGTTCTGGTTGTCGACGACTCGGAGGACAATCTGATTCTGGTCGAAGCATTTCTGGCCCGCTCGGAGGTGAAGCTCGAGATGGCGAAGAACGGGTGGGAGGGCGTTGAGAAGGCCCTATCCGGAAATTATGATCTGGTCCTGATGGACATACAGATGCCGGTGATGGACGGTCTGACGGCGACTCGAGTCATCCGGCTGCAGGAGGAGGAGCGGCGTTCGGATCCGACGCCGATCCTGGCGCTGACTGCGCATGCGTCGCAGGATGCGATCGACAAGAGTTTGCTCGCGGGGTGCACGGGTCACTTGGCGAAGCCGATCAATCAGTCGACGCTGCTGGCGGCGGTTTCGCGGTATGCGAGATGTCCTGTGAGCGTGGGTGCGTAAGTTCTAAGCGCTGCTGCGCGGATGGGCGGGCGAACGGCCCTCACCAAGGGTGCGTCGCGCTGGACCTTGAACGAAGGAGTGCGACAGATCGATGTTGCCGGCCGCGATCTCCGGCGAGTGTGGCGATGTATTTGTGGATAGTTGCGATGGCGATTGACCCGTTGCAGGCGTTAGTCGGTTGCTGGGCGATCGTACGATTTCGCGTGCGAACTCCATGATCGCCCACACTTCAGAGCCTCCTGCCGATTCGAGCCCATGGCGGGGGTGTACCCATTATCTACGCGAGCTAGAGGGTGAATCGCAGTGAGCGCGACGTCCAACGAGCCGCGGCGCATCGTGTGCTTTTCGTCGCGATTGCGGGATCTGTTGCGCTTGCGACTGCGGGTAGGAGGGTTGGTTCTCGGCAGCGGTCGTTACAATTTCGCGTGCGAGTGCCACGTGCTACGCATGCTTCCGGAGATAACGGTCGATTTACGAATATGGCCCGGGTCCGCCGTTGTTTAGCTGAGTCGGGCGAGCCCTTCATCCCTGCGCGGCCGTGGCGGCGCGGGATTTCCGACCGGCCTTAAGTGGAGCTTCGTGCCTCGCACGTTGCCCAAGCCGAAGTACATCGTCGTCAATGCGGAATGAGTCCGAGCCCGGCACCTGCTCTCGCTGAAAACGTTGGTGGCGGTTGCCATCCTGGCCGCACTTCTGTCGAGTTCCGCGCGTTTGATCGAGCAGTGGCTCGCGAGTGGCTGGCGGGCGGTTCAACTGGCGGTGGGGCTTGAACGGATTCCGGTGGGGAGTTATCACCTAACACCTGGCCATCGCGCCCGCCGCGATCGCGAGGCGTGTGTCGTCGCTGAGAGGGCGCGAATGCGCTTTAAGTGCAGCGTCGAACTAGCTGGTGTAAAGGTGAGTCCTTTCGTCGTCGTGGTTGCGGAACCTGTTGAGCTAGCGATTGGCTGTTAGGGCTGCTTGCGTACTGCCATCCTCGGTTTGCTTTGGCCGATAAGATTTTCCATGCGAGCGCCTCCCTCAACGGGTTCGATTGGAGCATGGGGGATACGGGCTCATGACTACGCCGTGACCTAATGGCGAGCGCCCCGCTGTTGCGACTAAATGGGAAGCGCATCGAGCGCGGCATCCAGGGAGTGTCTGGGTGTGCTTTCATCGCCATTACGGGATCTATGCGCCGGGCGATTTTTGCGTGCGGAGCGCCGCACTCAACTTTTACTTTCTCAGTCACGTTGTGAGACGTGGTTTAGGTGTGCCGTTATCTGACTAAGCTGCGCCATCCATTGATACCGCTCGACGTGGAACCGCGTTAAAATCTCGCGAGCTCAAGACGTGACGCACCGTCGATCCGAGCTTATTGCTGGGGTACACCAAGTATCTGACGGAGCCGCGCGATCCACAGATTAAGGCTTCGGAAATCGCGTCCAGCGCAGCGATGGGTGAGACGGTTGTGTTTTCCGTCACCTTTTAGGCGCAGTTAGATCGGTTCGTTGATCGGTTCAATTCCGCATGCTCAGCCGCTGTCCGCTCTCACACTTGCTGCGCCGGTCTGTAGGCACGAGACCTGCTCTGGATGCCCTCATCTCTTAGCGGCGGCCTTACCTGCTGCTCCGACGCGGAGCTGAAGCGCGAACTATCCGATGGATCGACGAGGGAAACATGCCCGAGATGATGCACTGGCTGGGACGGTTTAACCTCGCGCAACGCACGCGCCTCGGGGGCTGCTGTCGTACGGGTTCGTTTACCGGATGTTACGAGGGTCTGACCAAGCTCGAGGGGAATCCCGCCAAGCGAAGCGTGCGCTGATTGTTGACCCGCGTTTGCCGGGTTTGGGCTACGCGCTCTGCAGGACTCGTGTCGAGGACGATGATCCCGTGACGGCGGTGTGCAGTCCAATCAGACCCGACGTGGTGCTCGAGAGTGACGGCGAGATCATCCGGATGTGGCCTAGCGCTTCCCGGAATTCGCGGATCCAACCGGAATATCGGGGATTCGGGAATCGCGAGTCAAAAGATAATACTTCCATCTCGCAGTTGTAGTTGGGATCGAAGTAAGCCGGGATTTCGACTCCGTCATTGACCAGGGACTTTCCGCCGGTCCTCCGGAGGATCGCGGTCGAGTTATGCCTCGTCGTCGCCGTGCTGATCGCGAGCGCGCCACCCATCGATTGCGACATTGCGTACATCATGATCAGCATACGGATCGCTTCGGTCGAACAGCGCAACTCCTCACCAACGACCCAGCCGCCGAGTTCGATGTAGGAGAATCCGCACATGCGGGCCCGGTCGAGATCGTCCTGTACGGCCCGCTTCACGCGAGACTGAAAGTCAGACGATTGTTCCGAGATGGCCCAGGGGATCCCCAGACTCGAATACGAAATGCCGGGCCGGTGAGCCAGGTAGCGAATTCCCGCGGTGACTCGTCCGCGCCAATCGACGGTCAGCAGATGCCAGCTCACGTCATCGGCGGGTTGAATGTGGCGGCCATCCTCGCTCAGATCGTTTTCCTGGATCGCGCCGTCGGCGAGATAGATGGATCCGCGTAGCCGTTGAATCTCCGCGAGCAGGTTTTCGTGCCGGTCCGGATCGTCAACAATGTGATCGAAGGGCAAGTCACCATCGAGCGGAGGAGCCAGAATCACAAAGTCGCGTCCCAGCCTGTTTTCAAGTGCAGTTGCCAGCCTCATACTCATGCGCCTCTCTGTAGTACTAGCATCGATCCTCTACGCTTCTACTTCTATCGGGTAAATTGCTCGATACTGACATGGCAATCTTCCTAAGAAGAAAACCGGCCCCGTTATCGATTTAGCGGCCATTGCCTTGGACGGTCGAGTGCGAGACGGAAAAATTTACCGGGTCCAAGTAATTTTTACAAACCGCCCGAATGCCTGAGGGGAGTTGCCTGCGCAGAACCGGTTTACTTTCTGTAGCTTAGGTGACCTTAGTACTTTTGTGCGTACTGGTACCAAAGGTGCTAATGACACGGTTCAGCTTTTAGCTTGATCTCTGGGGTCCACTCAGATAGTGGATCGAGGGTCTCTGTTTGTATCAAAATCATGACTTTACTAAACGGCCTACGGCCGCATAAAGCACCTTGCACGCGCAATCGACGATCCGCCAGGCGGCTTGTTCTTTTGGCCCCCTCGGAAACCGCCATTCCCCGCTACTTCTCCAACGTTCATACGGACCCGGGCCGCTACGAGGAACTGCTGTGTGGGATGCAGTTGCTGCGTGGCGCGGTGTACCTCGAAGATGGCGCAATTCAGAGTCATGAGTTGTGCGATCGCCGGCATTGTCTTGACGTTGATCAAAGAAGCTGGCATCTGTTGATCCTCGATGAGGACGGCAGTGTGTGCGGGTGCGCCCGGTATCGCGAGCATGCGGGCGAGACTGCTTTCGAGCATCTCTCGGTCTCGCGCTCGGCGCTCGCGGGTTGCCCGGAGTGGGGCGGATGGCTGCGTTCGTCGGTCGATGCCGAGCTGGCGATTTCGCGGCAACTCGCCGTGCCTTACGTCGAACTCGGCGGCTGGGCGTTGATGAAGCATGTGCGGAACTCGACCGAAGCGCTACGTCTGGCGCTATCGACTTACGGTTTCGCGCAAGCTGTGGGCGGAGGAGTCGGCATCAGTACGGCGACGTTCCGCAACAGTTCCTCGCTCATCCTGCGGCGGCTCGGGGGAGAGCCACTTGAACACGAGCGGCGCCAAGTGCCGTCGTACTTCGATCCGCAATATGGATGCGACATGGAAGTCCTGCGGTTCTATTCCTGGTCGCCGAACCAGCGCTATGTGGACTGGATCGCTGAGATCCGGCGCGAGATGCACCACATCCCGGTCGTGACGACTGGAGCTTTCGATCCGGCTTGGATTTCAAGACGCGTCGGAGTTGCGAATCACGCGATTGAGGCTACAGTTTCCGCCTCGAACAGCCGTTCATACCTGGTGTGATCGGATTCGTTCGGGGGACCGTTTTATAGACATTTTTCTCCGGTTGATCTTCGCGAAAGCGCGGGTCATCACAAGATAATCGCTAACCGAGTGCTTGTAATGATTTGGAATTGGCATCTGCTCCCCTTCGGCATGCTCGTTGTATCGCTCGCCAGCTTTGGCTGGGCGATGCGGAACTTCTTTTTGAAGCCGACCGGCGATAACGCCGGGATGAAGGTGATCCGTATCACCAGCACGGCCTTTGCTATCCTGCACTTAGGCGCCATTCTTCTGACGCCGGACGTGCCTCTCAGGCAGTCGCTGGCGGCGTCATCAATTTATGTACTGGCGCTGGTGCTGTTCTTCTGGGCGATCCGCGCGAACTCGATCTCTCTGTCGGCGGCGTTCTCAAGCGACAGTCCGCAGCATTTGGTGCAACGCGGCCCTTACCGTTGGATCCGCCATCCTTTTTATTGCGCTTACCTGCTGACCTGGTCGGCCGGGTTTGTGGCGACGGGACGTTGGTGGCTCTTGCCGAGCATCGCGGTGATGGTTGCCGTGTACCTGAGAGCCGCGCGTCTCGAAGAGGAGAAGTTCGCGAGTAGTCCGCTGGCGGGTGCGTATCAGGACTACCGCGAGTCAACGGGACGATTCCTGCCGAAGCTGAGGGCCCAAAAATAGAATGCGGCTCGCATGGCACAACATCGCCCACGAACGAACGAGGTTCCTCGTCACGATCCTCGGCATCACGTGCGCGACGCTGCTCATGATCGTGCAAGGCAGCATCCTGATGGGGTTCCTGGGTGCGGCATCGAAGATCATCGACGCGACCGACTCCGATCTGTGGATCGTGGGCCGGGGAGCATCCTGCTTCGAGTTCCCGGTTGTGATGGAGCGGAACTTTCAAGAGCTGGCGTACAGCGTTCCTGGCGTAGCTGAGACCAACAGGATCGTGACTCGCATCCTGCCGTTGCGCAAATCCGGCGGCGATCAGCAACTGGTTACGCTGATTGGTGCGGATCCCGGCGTGGGGCCTCGTTTTCCGCTGCCGGAAATTCCGGGCAGCGGCAGCGCGCTCGAACCGCGCGGCGTGCTGGTGGATGAAAGCAGCAAACAACTGCTCAATCTCGGTCCGCAACTGCCGCAGGCGATCGAGATCAATGATCAAAGGGCGAACGTCGTTCGTCAAACCGCGGGCTTCAGCTCGTTCCTGGGAACTCCGTACGTGTTCACGTCGTTCGTCGATGGCGCGCGTTACGCGGGGCTGCATCCGACCGAAGTGATGTTCATTCTCGTCCGAGTGAAACGGGGCGCTTCGATCGCCGCCGTGCAGAAGGGCTTGCGTGAGCGGCTGCCGAACGCGGACGTGTGGACGCGGGGCGAGTTCGCGAGAAAAGCGCAAGTGTATTGGATGTCGCAAACCGGCGCGGGCGGGGCGATTCTGGCGGCGGCGCTGCTGGGTTTCATCATTGGCCTGGCGATCGTTTCCCAGGCGATCTATGCGACCACGATGGAGCACATCGAGGAATTCGCGACTTTGAAGGCGATCGGTGCGAGCCACATGTTCGTCATCCGCGTGATCGTGGCGCAGGCGCTGACCTGCGGGGTTTTCGGATATCTGTTGGGCATCGGCGCAAGCAATCCGGTGATCCGCTTCGCGAGATCCGCGATCCCATGGCTATCGACTCCGCCGGGATTGCCGCTTGCCATTTTTCCACTTGCGGTGGCGTTGTGCATG
This sequence comes from Bryobacteraceae bacterium, assembly GCA_036502165.1. Classification (GTDB taxonomy): domain Bacteria; phylum Acidobacteriota; class Terriglobia; order Bryobacterales; family Bryobacteraceae; genus F-183. The sequence goes on along the minus strand of DASXZC010000344.1, from coordinate 800 downwards.
ATCGCGTCCTTGATTTCCGTGCGGGCGGCGCTTGCGGTTGAACCAGCGAAGGTGTTTCGTGCCTGATCACAGTCTTTCCATTGAACGGGCGAGCGTCTGGTACGGGCCGAAAGGCGCGCGGACGGCTGCGCTGAATGACGTGAGTGTCTGTTTTAATCCCGGTGAATTGACGCTCGTAATGGGTCCATCGGGCAGTGGCAAGACGACTTTGCTCTCGCTGCTCGGGTGCCTGCGGACTCCCGATGACGGCACGGTTTGGGTCGAGGGTTGCGAAGTGAGCCGGCTGAAGGAACGCGAGCGGCGGCGGTTGCGCTGCCGGATCGGGTTCATCTTCCAGGCATTCCGGCTGTTTCACTCGCTGCCCGCAATCGAAAATGTGATGATTTCCGCGGAGATCTCGACGGGTCGCCGCGACAAAATGGAGGCAGCCTACCGCTTACTCGAGCAGTTGGGTCTCGGCCATAAAGCCGACCTGAAGCCGGATGAGCTGAGCGGCGGCGAAAAACAACGGGTCGCGATCGCGCGGGCACTTCTGTCAAATCCGCCAATTGTATTGGCGGACGAACCGACGGCCTCGCTCGATTGCCACGCCGGAAAGCAGATCAGCGAAATCCTGCTCAAACTCGCCACAGAACAGCATCGGACGGTCGTGGTTGTCTCACACGACGTCCGATGGAACCAGTATGCAGATCGTATCATTCAGCTCGAAGATGGTCGGGTAGTAGACGACAGGAAAGGACAGCCATGCAATCAGGAAATGGAAGCCGCACACGTGCGGTCATAACAGGGGGGCTCGCGTT
>DASXZC010000343.1:0-2277 GCA_036502165.1 Bryobacteraceae bacterium | reverse complement strand
AGTCCCGGTTCGCAGCCTGCGCGTCCCTTCTCACGTCCCCAGCCACCCGCCGACCGCCGCCAAAGTGCGGGGCTTTTCGCCTATAGCCTCAGGGTTCACTGCTGAGACAGACTGGCTGCTGGAGGAAGACGGATTCGAACTCTCCGTCCCCAGTCGTCAAGACGCGGTCTCTAACGTGGTGAGGATACCAGGCCTTCTCAGGCACCACGGGTCTACGGAACGCCTGAAACCCCGAATCTAACTGTTGCAGGTAATTGCGGCCGGATTATATCACCGGTACCCATCGTTAAAGAGAGGCTGGGCATGGCAGGAGAATCTGCGGATTTCGGGTTGCGCGAGAGGCCCCCAACACCGGCGGTGCGGCCGTTCGATCTCCCGCCGCGCATGATGCCTATGCTGGATCGGGCCAAAGCAGGCCTTGCCGAGCCCTTCCGCGGGATCGCCACTAACGGTGAGATCGTCCCTGGACTGTTTGCGATCAAACAGACCGGGGTCTCGCTCGCGCCTCTGCTGGAGACCGCGCGGTCGTTTCTCTCTGCCCTGACCGCGGAGCAGCGGAAGCTGGTTGCATTCGAGATCGGCGACGAGGCTTGGCGGAAATGGTCAAACATTCACCCTTGGCTGATGCGCCATGGCATTTGCCTTGCCAATCTCGATGGCCATCAGCGCGAGGCCGCGCTTGCTCTGATGCGGCAAGCGATGAGCGCCGCCGGGTACCAATCCGCCCGGGACATCATGCGGCTCAACGAGCACGCTCTTGAGATCACCGGCAAACCTGAGGAATACAGCGAATGGTTCTACTGGATCAGCCTCTTCGGAAAGCCAGCCCCGGACGCGGCTTGGGGCTGGCAGATTGAGGGTCATCACCTCAACGTCAATTGTTTCGTGCTCGGCGATCAGCTTGTGCTGACACCCAACTTCATGGGCTCGGAACCGGTGCTCGCGCGCTTTGGGAAATACAAAGGAACCCGCGTCTTCGCGGCGGAGGAAGAGCAAGGATATGCGCTGATGCGGGTGCTTTCATCCGAGGAGCGTGGGCGTGCGACGATCAGCAAGGACTTGCCCTCGGAACTGTTTACGGCCGCCTTTAACGACAATCGACGGATCGATCCTGCCGGGATTCGCTATGACGAGCTGTCCGCTGAAGGGCGCGAGCGTCTCGAGACGCTCCTCGCGACCTATGTCGGCCGCATTCGACCGGGCCACGCCGAAATTCGCCATGCCGAGGTGAAGCGTCACCTGCGCGACACGCATTTCGCATGGGTCGGCCCGTTCGAGGACGCGAGCCCGTTCTATTATCGCATCCTGAGCCCGGTGATCCTTGTCGAGTTCGATCACCAGTCCGGCATCATCTACAATAATGACACGTCGTCACGCGACCACATTCACACGGTGGTCCGCACGCCAAACGGCAACGATTACGGCAAAGATCTATTGCGCCAGCACTATGCCGAACACGACCACTCGCATCCAACGACGGCCCACCGCCACCGAACAGCCTAATACGGCTGACCCGAGAGCTGATCGCGCCGGTCGATCAGTTCGCGTGGCCTCCACATCTTGAGTTCGCCGCGGTTTTCCGCGATGACTCTCGGTGGGAGAAACAGGGGAAGCGCGCTGGCCGCATCGAAGAGCGCGACGGGAAGCTCTACGCCACGCAGTCGACGAGGACGGCGCAACGCACCGCGGTCTGAGGGGCCATCCGAGCAGTTCGGCCTGCGGGATTCAAAAACGAAGACCGATCGGAACGGCTCGCACCGAAAGGATCTCAACCGTGTGCGGCGGTTCCACGAAGCGGCGGGCTGAAACGCTGCCGGCACCCGGATGAGGCACACCCAGATCAGGGAACGTATCGCGTGACGCCCTCAATATCGGGCTGATCAGGCCCGCGTAACTCGATCACGTTACGATCGGGATCTCGCACGAACACTGAAACGCCGCCGTCCTCGCCGAACTTAACCGGCCCCTGCGTAATGGCGATCTCATTGGCTTTCAGGGCGGTGATGGTCGCCGGAATCGAAGCAACGTAGAGCGCGACATGGGTATAGCCAGGGTATTTCTCGCTAACATCCATCAGGATGTTGGTCGCCGGATCACCGGCATTGGCATTGAAGATAAGGTTGATTTCGACGCCCTGCGGGCTGCGGATGATCGCCACGTCGTCGCCCTCCGCCCGGCGGGACAACGCAAATCCGAGAGTCCGGTAGAACCCGAGGGCCCGGTCGAGGTCGCGCACTCGGATGCCGATATGGGCGACACGCTCAATGGCGACGGTCT
>DASXZC010000342.1:0-5028 GCA_036502165.1 Bryobacteraceae bacterium | reverse complement strand
ATAAAGTGTTACCTATGTCGCGGATACAACTATCACCCATGTCCCCGGTTTGGACCAGACGGAACGCGCGGAAGGAAGCGTCGAAAATCGCAGGCACATGCGCACCATCCGCTTTGGGCGTGATGTGGCAGCGCAGCAGATAACGGCTGTGCGCGTCGGTGATGGTGAGCGGATCGCAGCGCGTGACGTCGCCGGTAAGGAACCAGCCCTTGAAATCGGCGCACCAGGTCTGATTGGCGGCCTCGACGGAAGCGAACGGCTGAGCATACGGCGGCGTGCGAACTCGCAGCTTGCGCGGATGCGTGAGGCCGGTGCGCTTCAATACTTCGCCAATGGTACTTTCTGCAGGCCACTGGATGTCAGGATGCGCGGCAGCGAGTTTGATCCGCAACTTTCGCGGTCCCCATTTCCAACGAGGCGTGCGGCGACGATGTCGGCGATCATCTCCTCGCTCACCCGCCCAGGAGAATGCAGTGGCACTCGGCTTCGATCGGCAAGCCCGGCGGCGCCCTCCGCCTAGTGGCGTGCGAGCCACTTATATAAACCGTCTTGCGAGCGACGCCATACATTCTCGGACAGTACCGAAATGCTTTCGCCCTCGTTACAATCTTGAATCAACTGGACACGAAGATCCACCGTTCTGTTTTCCTTCCACGGCATGACTTCCAGCATGCCGCTATCGGGAGCTTAGAATCGTCTCTTCAATAAAGTGTCACCTATGTCCTCGGATACAACTGTTACCCATGTCCCCGGTTTGGACCATTCCGAGCCGCGACCGCAGGGAGCGGTCCGCCGACGTACTACACGACGCTTGGATCGTCGGCCTGATAGCCGCTCGCAGCATCATTGACGTTTTCCGGAGGTCGAAGATGACCTGCTGAATCCACCGCCGCTCAGAGAAAGCGAAATTCCTCACCCGAGCCGTCGCCGCATTGCCAGTTGCGCCAATGAGCTTGCGCCAGTCCATAATCCACTCGACGAAAATCCACTCGACGAAAACTGCGCTTGGCAACCGGCGACGGTCGGCGTTTCCCGAAGCTTGAACTCGGTCACGCGTTACGCTGAGTTCACGATTCGGAAAATACCCAGATGGTGCGGCGCGTGTCCTTTTTGCACACCTGAATCAAAACGCGCATGACCGCCGAGATGATCAACCTTGACGCAGCGGAACCGCGGCCGGATGTTACGATGCCCGCTTCTTCCTCCCAAGGCGATGGCGACGCTGAAGAACAAGCTGCCCTGGAGCGGCCGCGACAAACCGAGCCTCGCGCGCATGCCGGTCAGTGCGTCCAAATCAACGACATGTTTGTGAGTCTCACGACCGCTCCGCGCCCTTATTGAGGCTTTCGCAGGTCGAAGACGAACTGCTGAATCCGCCGCCGCTCGCGCTCGGCTTCATCCGCGGCAGTCTTCGTCAGGCGCTCATACACCGCGAATTCCTCGCGAGCTTTCGCCGCCTCGCCAGTCCGCTGATACGCCTGCGCCAGCCGATAGTGCACTTGTTCGTCCTCGGTGCCGGCTGCTACGGCCTTCTGGTAGTCGCCGATGGCTCCAGAAAAATCCCCGCGCGCCGAATGGAGGATCCCAAGTTGCAGGAACGCATCCGCGAGCGTCGGATCGATGCGGACCGCCTTTTCGAGTACCGCTTCGGCCGGGCGGTCACGCTTCCAAAGAGCCGCACCGTAGAGGTAGTTCGCGCGCGCATCATCCGGCTCGAGCTTCGCGAATCGCGCCATCCGCTCGAGGTAGCCGTCGAGCCCCGTGATCTCCGTATTCTCGACTTTGCCTAAGAACAAGTAGGGCGCAGAATCCCCAGGATTGAGATCCGTGGCCTCGAAGAATCGCCGCGCCGCCTCGTCATAAGCTCCGCGCGCATATAAGGCCGCTCCGAGCCCCAAAAGCATCCGCGTCGAGCGCGGAAACAGCCGATTCCCCTTCGCAAACACCGCCGCCGACTGCTCCGCAGCGCGATGCTTCAACAGTTCCGCTCCCCAGTCGAAGAGATTGGTTTCGGAAGCATCGATCTCCGCCGCTCGCTGATATTCGCGGACCGCTTCGAGCGAATTGCCGCGTCGTTCTTCGAAATCAGCAAGCGCATGATGCGCCACCGCGCTTTGAGGATCGCGCGCGATCGCCGCCCGCAGCGTCGTCTCATCACCGCCCCCCTGAGACTGACTCAACGCCGCGGCCGCTTTGGTGACTGTCTCGCTCGAACGGATCACACTATCAGACCCATGCCCGCCTCGATTGATCGTGTCAGTGACACCGGCGACTGTAAAATTCGGCTCATCGTAGAACTCTGCAGCGGCCGCCGCGGCGAGTGTCAAATCGACCGTCTTCGTCTCATCGCCGCGCAACACAAAAGGTCCGAACGAAGCGGCAGCCTTGCCCTGCGCCTGCGCGCGAATCATATAGGAACCGGCACGGAGCGTAGTAAAACGATACCTGCCATCAGCGTCGACGCGCGCGACGACCGCCTCCGCTTTTTCAAATTGCAGCGACACAGTCGCCCCAGAAAGAGCCTTGCCAGCCGCGTCCCGCAGCGTCCCCTCGACCACCCCCGTGGACTGCCCACTCAGAACCCCCACCGCGAGAATGGCGACGACAACCCGGCCCATCATTAGCGCATCCCCTCGAGCATCCTACGCGCCTCCGGATGATCCGGACGCTGCTTCAACAACTCCGCCAACACCGCACGCGCCTTCTCCGGATGTCCCTCGATCTGATGCACCCGCGCGAGATTCAGGTAGGATTGATCGAACCCCGGGGCGACCCGTATACACTCCTCGAACTCCGCAACCGCCTGGTCCCGCCGCTCAGTCCGCAGGTACAACACACCCAAATTGTTCAACGCCTCCGGATACGCCGGCCGCAGCTCGAGCGCCTTCCGAAAACAATCATACGCACGCGCGGAGTCGCCGGTTTGCGCGAACACCATCGCCAGACTGTAGTGGACCTCCGGATCTCGCGGCCCCACTGCAAGCGCATGTTCAAGCGTCCGCCGCGCATCGTCCCACAACTTCTGCTGGCGATAAGCATTGCCCAAATTCTTGAGCGCGATCAAATGATCAGGATCCAAATGCAGCGCCTGTTGAAAGTACGCGACAGCCTCGCCGATATGCCCCTCGCGCGTCGCCAGCAGTCCAAGATTATTGAACGCGTTCGGTTTTGTGCCGGAGTTGGCCGCTAGACCCTTCAACGCCTGCTCAAAGCCCAAGCGCGCGTCAGCGATCTTGTTCAGCTTCAGGCACGCGCTGCCCAGCCCATACAACGCCTCTGAATTGTCCCGCGCATCGCGAACCGCCAAGCGAAAGAACGCCTCAGCCTGCTCGAAATAGCCATGTTGAAAATACACCGCGCCGTACGTCAAATGGTTGCGCCCGAACTCGTAGGTGCCAGATGCTCCGCCAAAAGGAAGCGCCAGCGCGACACGTTCGGCCGAAGTTGCAGGAATCCGCTGGACGTCCCGCGCAAACCGTTCGCGCTCTCCCGCGAGACCCTGGTCGATCTTTACGACATTACCGTCCGCATCGATCAAGAACGAAGTCGGCAGTGTCAGGTCGCGGTGCCGATCGAACAGATAGCGATAGAAGATGTTGTACACCGCCACGATGTCACCGAAGGCCGCGAGCGTCCGCGTAGCTCCATCGTGTCTCAGCGTCAGCCGCTCACCAATGGTCAACAGCACCGGCTTGCCGCGCAGAGCAGACAATCCGAGAGCAGGGAAGTCCGGCGCGGCGACCGGCACAAGTAGCCAAGTCTCCGCGGTCACGGGAAGCGGCTCTGGACGACGAGCGGGTATCGCAGTCGACGCCGCGGAACGCGCACGGAACAACTCCGCACGAAAATCCGCGATGCCCTCTTCGATCCAAATTCGATGCTCCGGCTGAATGTTCTCGACCCGCTGCACCAGCCCACTCGGCCAACGAATCGAAATCGCCAGCGGACCTTTCATGCTCCCCAAGCCGAAGAACAGTTCCTTGCTATGTTGCGAAAGAAAACCCGATCCCGCCTGCACCGTGCGCGTCTGATTCGCTAACGTGACGCGTGCCCCGATCGCATCCCGATTGCTCCGTTGCCCGATCAATCGAATCGCAATCGCCCCCGGCAGCGGCTCCATGACATTGCGCACAACCCGCAATTGCGGAGCGTTGCGGCTCTTCAAGAAAAGCTCCTGCCGCCCGTCGTGATCAAAATCGGCGAGCGCGAACGCGCGGCAGTCCTCGATGAAGTCGAGCCGGATCGCTCCTGAAACGTCCGAGAACGTCCCGTCGCCGTTGTTGGCGTAGACTACGTTGCGCTCATACCCACTCCAGGTGCCATCGGAACGAATCAATTCATTGATGACGTTCCAACCCTGCTCATAGGCGTGCGACGGCTTGGCGGTATCAGGCGAATTGGCTACTACCTGCCGCCAGAAATAGCTATTTAAGTCGTCTCGCCCCGGACCCGAGAGCATACCGTTCGCGATGTACAAATCCTCGAAACCGTCGTGATCGAAGTCCCACGCATCGCTCGACCACGACCATCGCCCGATTCCCGTTCCACTCGACGCCGTCACATCGTCAAACCGCGGACCCCGATTGCGAAAGAGACTATTGCCCATCGCATGCTTCCGGTAGAGAGAACGCACCGCATCCGGCGAATCCGCCTTAAACTGCGGCTGCATGCTGATCCGCTCCCCCGCGGCGGTCCACATATCGGCCGAATAAATATCCTCGAGGCCATCATTGTCGAAGTCGAAACACGCGACGCTCATCCCCGCGCCAATGTCCTCGACTCCCGATGCGGCCGCAACATCCGTGAACGTTCCATTGCCATTATTGCGATACAGATTCTTGCGCCCAAAATCGTTCACGACATACAAATCAGGCCAGCCATCGTTGTTGAAATCATTCCAACCGCAGCAGAAACTATAGCGCGTATTGTGTACATCGAGGCTCGTCTGAGCCGTGACATCGCGGAACGTCCCATCGCGATGGTTGCGCATGAGAAAGTTCGGAGGCCCATTCTGCGCGTCATGATACG
>DASXZC010000341.1:0-4864 GCA_036502165.1 Bryobacteraceae bacterium | reverse complement strand
CCCATTCGGCGAGGAACGGATCTAATTTTTCCATCGACGAACCGCGCGCGAATCGCATCAGGATCTCAGCCGCGGTCGGCGGCGACCCGGCTCTCGCATCGAGCAGCGAGATGCTCACTTCGCGCTTCGAGAAGGCCTGATAGAGGACGGGCATGTAGCCGATCACGACAGCCAGGAATCCGAATCCGATCCCCGACTCCGACACGATCACAACGCGGCCCAGCGTGTTCAAGGGCGTGACGTCTCCAAAGCCGAGCGTAAAGAACGTGACGCCGCTCAAATACAAATAAGTGAAGACATCGACCTCGCTGTTGTTCGGCGTTTGCAGCTTCGTTCCGAGCGACCAGCTCAGCAATCCAAACCCGAGTATCAGCACCATCGCCCACAATGCGAACAGCAGCAACAGCGAAAAAGGGCCGAAAATACTGAGGAATGTGTGCCGCTGCTTGTTGTTCACGATCGGTCGAGCGATCGCCCGCCACGCCGGCCACAACGTCCGGTACAACAGCATCGTCAGGCGGAATTTGCGCCCCACCCGCCTCGGCAGGATCATCGCCTCGAACCCGTCCACCAGCACGAGCAGGATCATCAGGATCCCAAATATCATCGCCGCGATCATTCGCTCTTGTCCTTTGCAATCGGTCCGACGGTCGCGTTGGTCGCGCGTATGTAGTCCGCCGGCGACATCAAAATCTGCAAGCCCCTGCGTCCCGCGGAAATCGAAATGACGTCGCAAATCTCGATCGTTTCATCGGCAAACACCGGATAATCTTTCTTCGCGCCCATCGCCGTCACGCCTCCTCTCACGTATCCGGTCAGCGGCTGCACATCTTTGAGTGCCGCCATCTCGACACGCCGGTCGCCGCTCAATTTCGCGAGCGCCTTCGGATCGAGTTCCATGTTTCCCGGAATCACCGCGAAGCACAATCCATTGCGATCGCCGCGCGCGAGCAGCGTCTTGAACACCTGCTCTGGAGGCAACCCGACCTTCGCAGCCACGCTCTCGGCCGATAGGTCTTCGAGATCGACTTCGTACTCGCGCACTTCGAAGGAGAGGCCGAGGCTTTCGAGAATCCGCATTGCGTTCGTTTTCCCGGTCAATCCCATATAGTAACGTCGCCTTCGCCGAGTGCGATGCGACAATGTAAGCATAGATGCCCGATCCGAACCGCGCCTTTTCTCCATCGATGTATTGGATGGGGCACATCGCAACGCTGGTATCCATCTTTGCGATCTTCGTCACGTTGAGCGTCGCGTTTCTCTGGCGTGCGTCGAATCCTCAACTTTGGAAGCCGATTCATTTACCCGACCAGTTGTCGATGAGCACCGTTCTGCTGCTGTGCGCCAGCGCGTCGATGGAAATGGCGCGCCATGTCGCGAAGAAGCGCGGACCCATGCAGGCTTACACATCCTGGCTGATCCGCACCGGAATCTTCGGTCTCGCGTTCGTCGTGACTCAGGCGCTGTGCTGGAAGCTGATGCTCGGTGAAGCGGCGGGCTCCGCATCGAGCGCTGGATTCTTCTATGTGCTGACCGCGGCCCATGCCGCCCACGTTCTGTTAGGAATGTGCGCCCTCAGCTATCTGCTCTGGCGCGTATGGCATCCGTGGGCGACTTCGATCGAACTCCGCCGCATTACGATCACTACCATGCTCGCGACCTATTGGCACTTCATGGGCTTTATCTGGATCGGCCTTTACGCGATCCTCTACGCAAAATCCGCGTAGAGTTTTTTCAGACTCGCAGTTCGTATCCGCGCGCCTGCATCGACTCGATCACTCGATTGCGGAACGCCGTCACTTCATCCGTCGTGAGCGTGCGATCGCCCGCCCCGCTCGTCAATCGGAACGAAACGCTCTTCTGTCCTGCTGCCATTGGAGGTCCACTGTAGAGCCGCAGGAACTCGATCGAAAGCAACTCGGCTCCGCCAATCTCATCGAGTGCGGATTCGATGTCGCCTACCAGATGCCGCTCCTCGACGATCACCGACAAATCAAACGCCGTCGCCGGATATTTGCGGATCGGCTTGTACACAACATCGTGCACACCAAGCTTTCGCAACGTCGCGATATCCACATCGAGCACGGCTCCGCGCCCGCCCTCGAGCATCTTCGGATGAAATTCGAACAGCCGCCCAACTATCGTATGGCCGCGCACGATGTCGCAAGCCCGCGCCGGATGTTCATGTCCCCGAGCTTCGACAGGCCGCGTTGCTACGGAAGGCAGCATGCACTCCGCGACGCGCTTGAGCTCGAACAATCCCTCTGCTCCATCGCCGTCTTTTGAGAAGATCGCGCACACCACGTGCGGCATCTCGTCGGGCAATCCTTCCACCTGCTTGTGGATCTCGTGCCCGATCTCGAACAGCCGGAATGCTTCCGAATGTTTCCGATTCTCACGCAAATTCGATAGAATCCCCGGCAGCAGGGACGTCCGCATCAGCGACTGATCGGACGCAATCGGATTCAACACGCGCACATGCGACTCGGGATCCAATCCGAATTCCTTGACCGCTTCTTCGCTGAGGAACGAATAATTGTAGACTTCCGTGAATCCCTGATCCGTCATCAGATCGCGCAAACGATGTTGGAAGTCGCGCTCTGGCGTTGCCGGCGGAACGGAAGACGCCACGCGGGGCGCCGTCGGCGTAATCTCTCCATACCCGATCATCCGTCCGACTTCTTCCGCCAGATCTTCTTTGCAGGAGACATCTTTGGTCGCTCGCCAACTCGGCACCGTGACGACAAAGTCCGAATCGACTGCAAACCCCAGCGCTTCGAGAATCGCGCGGACCTTCTCGGCCGCCACGTGTACGCCCAACTTTCGATCTAGCCAATCGAGCGGCAACCGGATCGGCGCGACACCCGGCAGAGGCTGATACGAATCAGTCAATCCACCCGCCAGTCGGATCCCCGGCGACACTTCCTCGAGCAACTCGAGCGCCCGCGCCAACCCTCGCACGGTCGTCTCCGGATCCTGCGACTTCTCAAATCGCATCGATGCATCCGTGCGATTCTTGATCTTTGCCGCGGTCTTCCGCACGCTCGTCGCGTTGAAGCACGCGGACTCGAGCAGCATGCGCGTCGTACTCGCGCCGATTGCGGATGCATCGCCTCCGATGACTCCCGCAATCGCAATCGCACTCTCGGAATCGGCGATCACCATGTTCGAGGAATCGAGTTCGTACTCTTCTTTATTGAGCGCAACGATCCGCTCGCCTGCCCGCGCGGCGCGGACGAAAATCGTCGAGCCCCGCAGCTTATCCGCATCGAAGGCGTGCATCGGCTGCGACAACTCCGACATGACGTAGTTCGTCACGTCGACGATATTGTTAATCGGATTCAGCCCAATCGCTTCGAGCCGGTACTGCAGCCACAATGGCGACGGCTTCACCGTCACGTTCTCGAACAGCAGCGCGCTATAGCGCGGACACAATTCGAAATCCTCAATCGCCGCCGTATAAAGCCCCCGACCCTCCGGCAGCTTCGCGCGCACCGGATCGATCAACTTCATTCCGAGGATCGCGGCCACCTCGCGAGCCATCCCGAAATGTCCCCACAAATCGGGCCTGTGCGTCAACGACTTGTTATCGACTTCGATCACGGAGTCCGGCTTGAATGCAAACGTCGAGCCGTCCAATTCGACGATGCCCGCATGATCGCGGCTCAATCCGAGCTCCTGCTCGCTCGCCAGCATGCCGTCGCTCTCGACTCCCGCGATCGTCTTCTTGCCAAACGGAACATAGACGGTCCACAATCCCGCGCGGCAATTCGGCGCTCCGCACACCACCGTCTTCTTGCCGTATAAAGCCGTCTCGACCACAGCCGTCTGATTGTGGGAACCAGCGATCGGAACTGCGGAAATCACGTGCGCCGCGCAAGCATCGCGCAATAGCGAACCCGCCTCTTCGATTCCCTCGCACTCGGCCGTCTTCATCGTGATCAGCCGCATCAACTCGCGCGGATCTCCTCCGCCGAGCCCGTCGACCAGATCACTCAACCACTGATAAGAGAACTTCATGTCTGTTCAAATTAGAACTGCGTCAGGAACCGCAAGTCCCCGCCCTGCATTTGCCGGATGTCGTCGATCTGGTAGCGCATCATCGCGAGCCGCGTCAGTCCAAGCCCGAACGCAAATCCGTTCCATTCATCCGGATCGATGCCGCTCATGCGCAGCACATTCGGATGCACCAGTCCGCAAGGCAGTAACTCCACCCAGCCGCTGTGTTTGCACACCGCGCACCCCGGACCGCCGCAGATCAGGCATTGGATATCGAGCTCGAACCCAGGCTCAACGAACGGAAAATATCCGGGCCGCAGGCGCACCGTCACTTCACGCTTGAAGATCCCGCTGAGCAGCGTCTTCATGAAGTAGATCAGGTTCGCGACCGACACCTCGCGGTCGATCATCATCCCTTCGACCTGATAAAACGTATGCTCGTGCGATGCGTCGACTTCCTCGTTGCGGAACACACGCCCCGGCGCGATCATTCGCAATGGCGGGCCCAGCCTGCGCATCCCGCGCACCTGCACGGGCGAAGTATGCGTCCGCAGCAAATTCCCGCCTTCGAGCCAAAACGTATCCTGCATGTCGCGCGCAGGATGGCTCGCCGGAATATTGAGCGCGTCGAAATTGTTCTGTTCCGTCTCGACCTCAGGACCGTCGAGCACTGTGAATCCTAGCGAAATGAACAGTTCTTCGATCTCTCTTTGGATCTGCGTCACGGGATGCAGACTTCCCTTACGGACGCCTTCGGCCGGCAGCGTCAGATCGAGCCACTCAGCGTCCAGGCGCGCCGCTAGCGCAGCCGACTCGAACTTCGCTTTCTTCTGCTCGAGCGCTGCCTCCACTTCCTGCTTCACCG
>DASXZC010000340.1:0-14977 GCA_036502165.1 Bryobacteraceae bacterium | reverse complement strand
TTCCACTTCGAGATCCTGAATCTGCAGGAGATTCCGGCGGAGGTGTTCTTGGCATCGCCGAGAGATGCTGAGCGGATTCTGGCGGTGGTGTCGAAGTCGGAGGATCCGCGGGGGACAATCCGGAAGATCCTGGCGTCGTGGAAGGGGATGCCGGAGAACGAGCTGCACGAGAATATCGAGCGGCTGCGGACGTTGTCACAGTTAAGGAAAAACCAGATAATGACGGTGGAAGAGGTGAACCGCTTGCCATTCGAAATTGATGTGACGGAGACGGAGTTGTATCAGTTGGGCAAGGAAGCTGGGTTGCAACGTGGCGAACAACGCGGCATCGCGAAGGGCGCTGCATCAATCCTTTCGCGTCTACTTGTGCGGCGGTTTGGGCCGCTGCCCGAGCACCTCAGAGATCGGCTGGAACACGCTACGCGTGATCAACTCGAGCAGTGGACTGACCGGGCCGCTGATGCTCGGGCCCTTTCGGATATCTTCGATTGAGCCATTAATGGCCCTGGAGAGCGGCGCCGACTTGTTGGAGAAATACGCTGGCGACGGCTCCGCTGTGGGCGCGCAGGACGGCGGTGGGGCCGGAGAATCCGGGACGGACCGAGGCCGTGCAAGAGGCGATCGTGGCGTGATAGCCTTGCGTCTTCAAAAGTCCAATTAGGGCGGTCAGCGTGTTGTGATCGGTACCCATTCCGAGGGCTTCGACCATTTTCTGATTCGTGGGTAGCGCGCCTTGCAGGGCGGATCCGATGCTGGCCATCGAGGGCTTCAACTGGGCCGCTGGGTCGTTGGCAGCGGTCTTGGACGAATGGATTTGCGACGAGACGGACGAGCGGCCTCCGATGTGGCTGGCATCATCGGCGACGGTGTTGCGTGTGTGTGTCGCCGGTGCGGGCAATTGCACCACCACGGCTCCTAGATTTGCGATTAATTCAACTGCTGTAGGCATGTGATCTGCCTCCTTCTGACTGCTTACGCGCTAGAAAAGAAGGAATTGGTTCACAGGCTGAGAAAATCAGCTAAATTCTCTTACCCTTTCGCGGATTCGAGCAGGTGATCGCAGCCGCGGGCGGCGAGAGCCATCATCGTCAGCGTTGGATGCTTATCGCCGGTCGAGGGGAATGCGTTGCCTCCGAAAACGTAGAGATTCGGGATGTCGTGGGTCCGGCAGTAGGAGTTCAGCACGCCATCCTTGGGGCTCGCGCTCATACGGGCGGTGCCGGCTTCGTGGATTGCGCCGCTGAGTCCGCCGGGTGCGCCGCGGAGGCCGGCGTCGGGGGATCCGGGGGCGCCGGGGAATCCGGCGGGGCCGCCGCGGGTCATGCCTTGCATCGGTTCACCGCCGATGCGTTTGAACCATTCTTCGGCACGCTGTTGGAAATCGGCGATCAATTTGTGTTCGTTGTCGGAGTGCGTGAAGTGGATCTTCAGCGCGGGGATGCCCCAGTGGTCTTTGACCTCGGGATCGAGTTCGACGAAGTTCTCTTTGCGGGCGAGCATTTCGGCTCCGGCGTTCCAGACGCGGGCCTGGGCGACGTAGCGGCTCTTGATTTCCTTCTTCCATTCGGAACCATAGCCGGGAGTGGCGGCCGCGAATATCGGATATTCGGTTTGGCCGCCGGTCGCATTCATGACGTAGCCGCGGATGAAATCTTTGCGCTGGGTTTTCTTGTCAATGTTCTGGAAATTGGGGATCGTGATGCCGGCGGACTTGCCATCATCGAGGCGGCTCGGGCCTCCTTTGAGTCGAGGGATGATTCCGCTCACGCCTCCGCCGCCGACCTGGTCGATCATGTATTGGCCGAGGACGCCGCTCGAGTTAGCGAGTCCACCTTTGGCGGAGAGCAAGAGCAGGCGCGTGTTCTCGAGTGTCGAGGCGGCGAGGATGACGTACTTCGCATCGACGTCCACGGGCTTCATTGTGTAGCGTTCGATGTAGGTGACGCCGCTGGCGCGATTCTCATTATCCATGCGCACGTGAGCCACGACGGAGTCGGTGCGGATCTCGAGGTTCCCTGTCTTCAACGCGACGGGCAGCGTGACGGAGACGGAGTTGAACATGGCTCCAACATCGCAGCCGTTGACGCAATTCCCGCAATAATGGCAGGGCGGACGATGGTTGTGCATCTGCGTCAATTGCGCGAGGCGCCGGGGTGTGGGAGTGTAGCCGAGCGCGCGCGCTCCGGCGGCGAAGATGGTCTCGGCGCAGTTCATGGCCATCGCCGGAAGGAAGACGCCGTCGGGGAATTGGGGCAGACCTTCCATGGCGCCGCTCACGCCGATGAAGCTTTCGACGCGATCGTAGTAGGGCTTCATGGTCGCGTAGTCGACATCCCAATCCATGCCGTAGTCGTCGCGTGAGGCGGCCTTGAATTCGTAGTCCGCCATGCGGTCGGTGGCGCGCGCCCAGTGCAGTGTGCGTCCGCCGAGACAGCGGGAGCGTGACCAGTTGTAGCCCGTGCCCTCAGCTTGCGTGTACGGATTCTCGGTGTTGTCGAGCATGATCCGGTAGTTGCGCTGGTTGCCGCTATAACGGCGGGGACTGCCGGGCTTGAACTGACCGCGGTACTCCATTTGATAGAGGTATGTGTGCTTGAAATCCTTGAGCGGATCGATGGCGCTGCCGGCTTCGAGGACGAGAACTTTCATGCCTGCTTGCGCGAGGGCCATCGCGGCCCAGCCGCCACAAGCTCCGGATCCGGCCACGATCACGTCATACGTTTTTGCCATTTTGGTTTCGCGGTTCCTAAACTTTCTGATGCTCCGGATGCGTGCAGGCGGGGAAGCTGACGTTGTAAGAATTGCCCCGGTAGTCGAGGGCTTCGATCATGCCGGCTCTCGATGTGTAGAAGGCGAAGGTGTTTGACTGTTTGATCAATAAGTAAGCCGAGAACGCGCGGTGTTCGGCGGAACGGTGCCGTTCCGGCTGCGACATCGCTTCGATCAATTCTGCCTTGCCATGCGCGTCGGCAGAATGGAAACCGGCTTCCTTCAATTTCGCCATCGCGCCGCGCCATTGCTGTTGCGTTTTGGGAGCAGCGGCTTGCGTGACGAAGTCGATGTAGTGGGCGCAGTGGGCTTCGCGGGCTCCGGGAGTGTCGTCGGTGGGGATGAGGATTTCGGTGAAAGACTGCAAGGCGGCGAAGTCATCGGCGTCGAAGAATTTCGGCGTGTAGTTGTTGAAGAAGCCAGGATCCGGCGGCGCGGTCGAGGTATGTTGATGTTCTTGCGCCGGAAGCCAGGCTGCGAAGAACGCCGCTGCGCCGGGCAATGCGGCAGCGCGCGCCGCGGTTTCTAGAAAGCGTCGACGGCTGGAACCCATATGCATCCAGGCTACTCCGAATCGGGTCAGTGGATCTGATCGAAGGGGATGTCGAGGATCCGATAGCGCTTCCAATCCTTGTAGTCGAAGTGCCACCACTCGTGCTCGTATACGGTGAAGCCTTCGGACTCCATGGCCTTGCGAAGAATCTCGCGGTTCTTCGTCTGAGTGGGCGTGCCTCCGGCATATTCAGGGAACGCGCGCTCGGACATTTCGTCGTAGCCCGATGGGAACTCGACGGCGAGGCCGGACTTCAAATCGTACATCGCGAGATCGACGGCACAGCCGCGGTTGTGGCGTGACCCGCTGGCGGGGTTGGCAACGAAGATGTGCTTCTCTTGCGGAGTCGCATCCCAGAAGGCTTTGGTCACGCGCCAGGGACGATAGCCGTCGTGGATCAACAATCCGAAGCCTTGCTCACGGAGCTTCTTCCCTGCCCTTTCGAGCGCCTCGGCGGCGGGCCGCTGAAGGAACGCGCGGGCTTCCTTATAGAAAGGCTGACCGACGAAATTGTTGGCGGTGGCGTAGCGGATGTCGAGCTTGATGGTGGGATCGAGCTTGATGAGTTCGACCAGCGAAGGCTCGAGGAAATCGCCCGTCTCGACGGGCGGACGCGGCACGTAGCCGGGGCCGCGCACGATCTGGCCGGGCTTGGCTCCGGTGTGGACTCCATCGTGGACAACCAGGACTCCGTTGACGAAAACGTACTCGATGCCGGCGGAGATTTGATGCGGCTTTTCGTAGGTCGCGCGGTCGGCGATAGTGTTGGCGTCGAAGATGACGATGTCGGCGTAGGCGCCTTCGCGGAGCTCGCCACGATCGGCAATGCTGAGGCGATGGGCGACTGCGGAACTGGCCTTGCGAACGGCGTCCTCGAGGGGCATCACCTTTTCATCGCGCACGTATTTGCCCATGATGCGGGTGAAGTTGCCATAGGAGCGGGGGTGGGCGAGTTCCTTTGAATTGGCGGGATCGAGACCTGCGGCATCGGTGCCGAACTTGATCCAGGGCTGGGCCATTTGCAGCTTCAGGTTGTCCTCAGAGGCGATGAAGTAGAGGGTCTCGACGCGATTGTGTTCGGTGAGGATGAGGTCCATGGCGGCGTCGGTCCACGGCTTGTTTTCGGCTTTGGCGATTTCTGAAAGTCGCTTGCCGGCGAAGGCGCTGTTTTGCGGATTGGCGGTAGTGACGATCATCACTCCTTCAGGCGTTGCGAGGTTGCATAGATTTTCCCAAGGGACGTCGCCGCGCAGCATTTCGGCCTTGATCTTCGCGCGAATCGCGGGATCGGCGAGGTTCGTGAAGAGCTTGCCATCGGCTTCGGACCAGGGCGGAAGACAGGCGGTGAGGCCGGTGCCTCCGGCGGTGTACGGATACATGTCGGCGCCGATGTCGATGCCTTCGGCGCGGGCTTCATTGATCTTCGCGATAGCGAGGCGCATCTTCGGAAGATTGCGAACTCCGGCGACTTTTAAGTGATAAATTTCAGCGGGAACGCCGGCTTCCTTGCCGATTTGAATGGTCTCGTCGATGGCTTCGAGCAGGCGGTCGGCTTCGGAGCGCATATGCGTAATGTAGACGCCGCCGTAGGGAGCCATCGCCTTCGAAGTCTCGATGAGCTCGTGCGTGCTCGAGTAATTGTTGGGCGGATAGATGAGGGCGGAGGCGATGCCGAAGGCTCCATCCTCCATGGCGTTGCGGACGGCGCTCTTCATGACCTCGAGCTCTTGCGGAGTTGCTTCGCCTTGCGCCATTCCCTTGGCGAAGCCGCGAAGAGTGGCCGAGCCGATGAAGGATCCGAAGTTGATGGAAGCGCCGTGGGCCTGCATGGCGCGGAGCCATTGATCGAAGCCGCGCTCGCCGGGGAAGGCGTCGACACCGGGCTTCGATTCTCCCATCTTCATGGTGTCTTCGTTGGCGGGGGCGTTGGTCCATCCTTCGCCCATGATCTCGGTGGTGATGCCTTGCGTGACCTTCGAAATGACGCGTCCATCGCCGGTGAGGAAGGGCTCGCGGGAGTGGCCTTGAATGTCGATGAAGCCTGGGGAGACGACCATTCCCTTGGCGTCGATGCGCTGCTTGGTGACGGCGTCCTTGAGGAGTCCGGCGGGAGTGATGCGGGCGATGCGGTCGCCTTTGACGGCGACGTCACCGTAGAACCAGGCGTTGCCGGAGCCGTCGATGATGCGGCCTCCGGAGATGATGAGGTCGTAGGTTTGGGCGAACGCGGCGGAGGAGATGAGGACGAGGAGGAGCTTGTACATACGGTTTCACTAGTATCTGCCGAAACGTTGGGGGGGCGCAAATAGGCTCCGCGCAAAGATCGCTAAGGTTTCGCAAAGGACTCGCAAAGAATTTTTGGCGGGCGAGTTGAGGACGGTTCAGAAGCGCAGATCGAGACTGCGGAAAGGCGACTCGGCAAATAGTTGACCTAGGCTCTTGCGACCTGCGGGCCGGGGCTTCGGCGGATCTTGAGGCGGAAGTTCAACAGCTTCTTCCAGCAAGTTCGCAGCGTACGCTTCAATCGCGCGGCCGCGGGCGGCGGCTTGACGGGCGAGTTCGGCCTGAACTTCGGGCTTGATCTCAATCGTGATTGATTGTCACGTGCGCCTCCTTGCAGTCATGCCTCAAACTACCTCGATGGTCTTCAGCGCGTCAACTGAATCCTGCGATCTTAGCCTGACCAGACGTCTTTGACGTAGCGTTTGTCGCGTTGGAGGGCGGCGACTCGTTCGGCGCCGAGGGCGTTTGTGAGTACCTGTTCGACGTCGGGGGCCATGTGGGCTCCGTCGCCGCAGAGGTAGAGTTTTGCGTTGTGATTCGTCAACAGGTCGGCGATGCGGGCGATGTCTTCCTGCATCCGATGTTGGACGTACGTCTTGGGTTGGGCGGGGATGCGGGAGAAGGCGGTGTGTAATTGGATCACGCCGTCGGAGTCCGCTTGTTCGAGTTCGTCGCGGTACAGGAAGTCCTCGTCGGGATGGCGGCATCCGAAGTAGAGGTGCGCTTCGCCCGTGTGCTGCTGCTGGCGGCGGGCTTGGATGAATCCGCGGAAGGGGGCGATGCCGGAGCCCGGGCCAACCATGATGATCGGGGTCGAGGGATCTTGCGGGAGTGCGAATCCGGACTCGGGGTGGCGCACGAAGACTTGCAGTTCTGTTTCGGAGACGGCGTCGGCCAGGTAGTTTGAGGCGGAGCCGCGGTATTCGCCAAGGCCGTTCCAGGCGGGCTCGCGGATGACGGCGACGGTGATGGCGGCGATGTGGGGATCGGCGGAGGGGGAACTCGCGATCGAGTAGTAGCGGGGCTTCAGCGGAGGCACCAGAGCGAGGAATTGGTCGAAGGGGAGTTCGCTCGCGGGGTAGCGCTCGAGGAGATCGAGCATCGTGACGCGCGGCTTCCAGATTTGTGCACGATAGGATTCTTCGGCGAGGAAGGTATCGAGTTCGCGCTTGTGGGGCGGGCAGGACGTGGCGGCTGACAGTGCACGGATTTGTTGGCGAGACGCGGGATCCTGAAGCTCGACGCAGTCGCGTAAAACGGTTCCGATTGTAACGGGGCGGCCTTCCGGCAAATGCTGCGCCGGGCCACTGATGACGACGGAGGCGTCGGCTTCGAGATTGAAGCGGCGGAGTACTCGGGCAATTAGTGCGGCGGAGTTTTGGGGTTGGATGGCGAGGTGGTCGCCTTCTGTGTACGTGACTCCTTCGGGCAACGCAAGTTCGATGTGACGGGTGCTGCGGACGCTTGTGGAGGATTGCAGTTCGCGATTCACGAGGACTCGGGCGGCGCGAGATCCGCTGACGAATTTCAGAGTGAGCGCGGGGATGTCGGACGTGGCGTCGGCTTCCGGGAGGTTGAAGAATTTGGTGAGGCCGGGCCAGAGGTGAGCGGTGCGCCAGGCATTGTAGGAGTCCTCGAAGTCGGCGGAGGCATCGGCGGCTCCGCGATCGGCGAGGCGTTCGGCGCCTTTCGAGGCCATTAGGGTGTCGATCAATTCGGGAATTCGTTGATAGGTGCTGGCCCAGTTGCGATCGCCGCAGCCGAAGACGCTGTAGTGGACGCCGCGGAGCTCATCGGGAACGGCGGACTCGAGCCACGACACGAAGGCGCGGGCGTTGTCGGGAGGATGGCCGTTGTAGGACGCGGTGACGATGATGACGTTCGCGTGTGCGGGAAGTTTGCCGGCGTAGGCGTCGAGAGGGGCGGCGGTGCCATTGAGTCCACGACGGGCGCATGCGGCGGCGAGCTCGATGGCGATGGCTTCGGCGGTTCCCATGTTCGATCCATAGAGGATCAGGAGGGATCCGCGAGTGGCGATGGGCGGGGTTGGCCGAGGTTCAGGCTCTGCGTTGGCGGCGCGGACGGCGATGGCGCGAGGACGGACTTGCAGATGGAAGCCATCCGGCTTCATCGTGAGCGTCTCGCGGACCTTCAATTGATAGTTCGTGTGATCGATCAGGTCGAAGTGCTTGAGCACCATGCCGAGGACGAGGGTCGCTTCCTGCATCGCGAACTGCTGGCCGATGCAGGCGCGCTGGCCGTTGCCGAACGGCTTGAAAGCGTGCGGCGGGATGTTGCCGATGTTCTCAAAACGCTCGGGGCGGAATTGTTCGACATCGTCTCCCCAGGCTGCTTTGTCGCGATGAAGAGCGGGCGTGAGGACGACGGCGAATTCGCCTTTCTTCATTTCGTATCGGCCCGCGAGCAGCGTGTCGTCTTTCGCATAGAGGGCGAAGGCGGGCGCCGTCGGCCACAGGCGCAGCGATTCGTTCAGAATCATGCGTGCGTATTTTAGTTCGCGGACCTGGCGATAGGTGGGCGCTTCGTCGACGAGCACGCGGTCGGCTTCTTCGCGGGCTTTTTCTAGGATCGTTGGGTTCTTGATGAGGAAATAGAGGGCGAAGCTCAACAGACCGCTGGTCGTTTCGTGGCCGGCGATCAAGAAGGTGATGATCTGGTAGCGGATGTTCTCGTCTGAGAGGTTCTCGCCGGTTTCCGGGTCGACCCCTGAGAGCATGTGGCCGAGGAGGTCGTCGATCTTCGTGCCGCTGGCTTTGCGCTCGGCGATCAGTTTGTCGACGAGTGCATTCATGCTTTCGATATCCGCCTCGAATTGTTTGCGGGCGGTGAACATCAGCTTGTCCTGAATGCTGATGCGGGCGAGCTTGTTCATGGCTTCGTCGAGGGCGCGGACCATGGCGGAAATGAACGGGTGCGGCTGGTCGCGATAGAAGCTGTTGAAGCGATAGTTGAAGCCGCAGAGTCCGATGGTGTCGAGAGTGAGGCGCGTCATGTCGTCGGCGACATCGACGCTTTCATCGGGATTCAGGCGCTGCCATTTCTGCACGAGCTGCACGGCGAGGTCGAGCATCATCGCGTGATAACCCTGCATGGCGCGCTGATTGAAGCTCGGCAGCAAGATGCGGTGGGCCTTTTCCCAATTGGGTTCGTAGGTGAAGGCGGTGAAGAGTCCGTCGCCCGTGAAGTGGCGGACGGCGGCGAGGGCGGCTCCGATGTTCTTGTCGAAGCGCGACTCGTCGCAGGCGTCGGCGACGAGTTCCTGCGAAGAAATGAAGAGGTTCGTGCGGCCGGGGAGATCGAGTCGATAGATCGGCCCGTATTGCTCGGCGAGCCGCATGAGTCCTTGAACGGGGTTCTGGCGATCGAGGCTGGGCAGGTTGCCGAGCGGCCCGTAACTCGGCGGCTGAGGGATCGGTTCGATGGTGGTTTGGGCCATGCGTGCTGACGGTCATCTTAGCGCGGCTCACCCGTTGTGCGGTGGCTGCGTTACCATCGGACTTCCTGCTATGACCACCTCTAGTACTAAGCTTTATCCAGTCGTTTTCTTCAAAGTCCTCGCCCCGGTGGCGCTCGTGTTCACATTGTGCGGCGCCGCGGTGCATTCGAACGAGACGTACAATCCGGCACTTTGGTCGGGCTTGAAATACCGGATGATCGGTCCGGAACGGGGAGGACGTGTCACTGCTGTGACGGGAGTTCCCTCGCAACCGAATACGTTCTATATGGGCTCGACGGGCGGCGGCGTGTGGAAGACGACGGACGCCGGGCACTCGTGGAAGAACATGTCGGACGGCTACTTCGACGTCGCGTCGATGGGGGCGATCGATGTTTCGCTGTCGAATCCGAATATCGTGTACGCGGGCACGGGATCATCGAAGATCCGCAGCAATGTGTCCATTGGACATGGGATGTACAAGTCGACCGACGCCGGCAAGACGTGGACGTTTATCGGGCTCAGGAGCGTCGGGCAGATCTCAACGATCCGCGTGAATCCGACGAATCCGGACCTTGTGTATGTCGCGGCGCTGGGCAATCCGTTCATTGGAAATCCGGAGCGAGGGATTTACCGCAGCAACGATGGCGGGAAGAGTTGGAAGAAGGTCCTTTATATTTCCGACACGGCGGGCGGGGCGGATGTTGAGTTGCAGCCGGGGGATCCGAATGTGATCTTCGCGTGTTTGTGGCATGGACAGAGGAAGCCGTGGACGATTATCAGCGGCGCGATCGAAGGGGGCATTTACAAGAGCACCGATGGCGGCGATAACTGGTCGAAGCTCGCCGGAGGATTGCCGCATGAACTATTCGGGCGCAGCAACGTCGCGATTTCGGCGGCGAGCCCGAATCGCATTTATGCGTTGATCGAGGCGAAGCCGGGGTCGGGATTGTACCGCTCGGATGATGCCGGTGCGAACTGGAAGCTCGTCAACGGCGCCGGATACTTGATCACGCGGCCGTTCTATTACGACACGATCGGCGTCGATCCGAATAATCCTGATGTCGTGTGGATCGGCAACGAGGGATGGTTCAAGAGTGGCGATGGCGGCAAGAACTTTCGACCGTCGCCGGTGCCGCATGGCGACAATCATGACGTCTGGATCAATCCGAAGAATTCGATGTTCATGATACAGGGCAACGACGGCGGTGCGAATGTATCGCTCGACGGCGGGCAGACTTGGAGTACGCAGGCGAATCAGCCGACGGCGGAGATTTACCAGGTCGCGGTCGACAACCAATATCCGTATCGCGTGTATGGCGCGCAGCAGGACAACACGACTGTGATCGCGCCGAGCCTCGCGTTGGGGAACGGGCAGGATTTTCGTTCGGGTCCGGGCTGCGAGACGGGGCCGATTATTCCGGCGCCTGACTTGGCGGAGAAGATCGCGTTGGGTAAGCCGGCGATCGTTTATGGAGGCTGCAAGGGCCAGTTCACGCGGCAGGACATGAACACGAATGATGAGATGCGGTATTGGATCGGCGGGCAGTCGCTGTATGGGAATTCGGGGCGCGAGCTGATCCTGCGATTCCAACGCGTGGCTCCGATGGAGGTGTCGCCGCATAAGCCGTATCGCGTTTATTATGGGTCGCAATATCTGCACGGGTCGGTCGATGGCGGGGTGACTTGGGCGAAGTTGAGTCCGGATTTGACGTGGCATCCCGACGAGGGGCAGGCCGCGAGTGGCGAGCCGATTACGCGCGATGCGACGGGCGAGGAAGTGTATAGCACGCTGTACACGATCCGCGAGTCGCCGGTGACGAAGGGGCTCATCTGGACGGGTTCGAATGATGGGTTGGTTTGGGTTACGCGCGATGACTGCAAGACGTGGACGAACGTCACTCCGAAGGATTTGAAACCGGGTGGACGGGTGCAGAATATCGAGCCGAGTCCGCACCGGCCCGGGACGGCGTATGTGGCGATTTACCGGTATTTATTGGGTGATTTTGCACCATACATCTATCGCACCGACGACTACGGCAAATCGTGGACGCGGCTGACGGATGGCACGAACGGGATCGCGGCAGATGAGCCGACACGAGTCGTGCGCGAAGATCCGAGCCGCGCGGGGCTGTTGTATGCCGGAACAGAATTCGGCCTTTATGTTTCATTCAACAACGGCAAGAACTGGCAATCGTTCCAACAGAACCTGCCGGTGACGCCGGTGACGGACATCAAAGTCGCATACAAGGATTTGGTGGTGTCGACGCAGGGACGGTCGTTCTGGATCCTCGATGACTTGACTCCGCTGCATCAGATCAACGATCAGAATGCGTCGGCGAATGCGATCCTCTATCAGCCGCGTGAAGCGATACGCACGCCGGCGCGCGGATTTTTTGAAGGACTCGGGGGCGGCGGCGCCGGGCTGCAATATCCGCGTGCCGGCGCCATGATTGATTACTACCTGGCGAGCGCGCCCGAGGGCGAGATCACGATGGAGATCCTGGACGCGGGGGGCAAGGTCGTCCGCAAGTTCTCGAGCGCCGCGCAAGCGGCCGGTGCTGCTGAAGCTGGCGGTGGCGGGGGCGACGACGAAGAAGGCGGCGGTTTCCGCGGGCGTGGCGCGCCGGTCCGGCTTGACAAGAAAGCGGGCATGCATCGCTTCACATGGGATCTGCATTATCCGGGCGCGTGGATGAGCCGCAATAATCCGGAAGGTCCGAATGGACCGACGGTCGTGCCGGGCAATTATTCGGTGCAGTTGTCGTCGGGGACGTGGAAGTACACGGCGTCTTTTACGGTGATCGAGGATCCGCGGATTACGCAATCGGGCGTGACGATGGCGGATTTGCGGGAGCAGTTCGAGCACAACATGAAAGTCCGCGACTTGGTGAGCGAAGTGAATAAAGCGGTCGCGCGCGTGCGGACGGCCGAGCGCGATGGCGCATCCGGCGACAAGCTCGCGAAGGTGAAGGAGATTGGGTCGCATCTGATCACGCCGCCGATCCGCTATAGCACGCCGGAGCTGCAGACGCACATTGCGTACTTGTATTCGATGACGACCGGAACCGATCAAAAGATCGGCCGGGATGCGATTGCGCGCTATGCGGTGTTGCGCAAGGAACTCGACGGATATGTAGCGGAACTGAATCAGGTTCTGGGTGTCCAGTAACGCCGTGATACTCTGATCTCAGTTGGAGGCTCGATGCGATTCCGTTCGGCCTTATTGCTGATTGCAGGCGTGCTCGGCGTCTTCGGATTGTTGCAGGCGCAGCGGCCTTTTAAGCAATACCAGGCCGCTGAATACGACGACTTCCCGCTTCCTCCCGACTGGGATCATAAGGCCGAGTGGACGCGCGCGCGGCTTCGTTATTCGAGTGTCTACGCCGAATACCGGCAGTACATGGATCTCAACTGGACGATCGACTATCCGCGATCGGACCGTCATTTGCTCGAAGGGATCCGGCGGCTGACGAGGATCGATGCGCGGTCAGTCGAGCAGATCGTGGATCTCGACGGCACCGATGATGTCTACAACTGGCCGATGATGTACGCGGTCGAGGTGGGACATTGGGTGCTGCAGGACGATCAAGCGAAGCAGTTGCGCGAGTTTCTGAATCGCGGCGGATTTCTCATGGTCGACGATTTCCATGGCGATGAACCGTACCATAACGTCTATAGCGAGTGGCAGGTGTTCCTGGCGGGCATTACCAAGGTGTTCCCGAATCGTCCGATTGTCGACATCCCGGATGACGATCCGATATTTCATACGGTGTACGATCTCGACGATCGGTTTCAGGTTCCTGGCTGGCAGTGGCATCGCAGTGGACGTACGTATGAGGCGGGGATCACGGGGATGACTCCACACTGGAAGGGGATTTACGACGATAAGGGTCGCGTCATGGTCGCGATCTGCCACAACATGGATCTCGGCGATGCGTGGGAATGGTCGGACGATCCGCGGTATCCGGAAAAATGGTCGGGACTCGCGTACCGGATCGCTGTCGACTATTTCATCTACGACTTGACGCATTAAGCGGGCGTCAGAATTTGAACTTCCCATGGATCGAGCACGACAGCTAGCGAGGCGATTTGCGTTGGCTCGCCTGCCGGATAGATCATGCCCGCGGCGATTGTGGTCGTTCCAGAGCCGGTCTTCTGTTTGTTGCTATAGGCGACGTTCATCGTGCGGCCATTGCGGTTGATGTCGATGTCCATCAGCACGCGGCCTGTGAACGATTGAGATCCGCTGGTGTTGGCGACTATGAGAACTTCCGTATTGCACAAGACGCGAGAGAAGGCAATCACGCCTTGCGGACCGGTCGAGGGTCCGAAGTCGGAGCCGTTGCCGGAGACTTCGCGGAAGTAAAGGCGGCCGTAGCGAAGTGCGGATTGGCTCATGCGAACGGCGGCAATTTTCTGAAGCTCGCCGTACAAGAAGGATCCGCTGTCGAAGGCGTTGGGCTTGCCCCAGAGTGCCTCGCGCACGGACTCATAAGTATCGAGGCCGTCGACGGTGCCTTCGAGTCCTTGCTCGGTTCCGTAGTACACGCAGGGGATCCCTTGCAGTGCGAAGAGCAGAGCGAGCGCCATGGTCACCTGCTCGACAGGAGTGCCGGGGGCGTTGAAGCGCGCGTTCTGATCGTGATTGTCGATGAAGCTGACGAAGTACTGGCCGGCTTCGCCATGAGAGGTGATCAGGCCCATTTGAGCGGTCTTGCGGTTGTTGAAAAGTTGGGCGAGGGTTTCGACTCCCGGGGGATTGGGGCCGAGGGATTTGATGACTCCGGTGAGTTGATAGAAGAGCGGGTAGTCGAGCGCGGAGTCGATTCCGAATCCCTGATTGTCAGGGACGCTGCGATCGACGAATTCGTCGATGGTGGCGTAGGAATCCCAGATCTCACCGAAGGTGAAGAAGTTTCGTTTGCCGGCGCTTTGGGCGAATTCGCGCATGGCGTTTCCGAAAGTGGCGACCATGTCGGGGCGAACGTACTTCACGGTGTCGATGCGATAGCCGTCGATGTCGTACTTCGCCATCATGTATTGGTAGGCGCGGATCAGAATGTTGAGCACCGGCGCGGCGCCGTACTGCGCGCGGAGTTGTTCCTGGCCAGCGGCGGTGGCATCGTATTCGGCGGCGAGTTGACGCATGAGTCCGAAGTCGCCGGGGATGTAGTCGAGGGGCGGCGCGAGTTCGTCGAGCACTTTTTCTCCGCGGCGGCGAAAGAATTCGGGACGTTGCAGTTCAAGAGGCCAGACGGCGTCATCAGCGGCGGCGCCTGCGGCTGGGGTTGCATCCTGCCAGTTGGAGACGGGCTGGCCAGCGCCATTCATCCACTGGATCGGGGGTTCATTTCCCGGCGGACCATAGAGCAACGTCTGGTCGATGAACGACGGCTGCACCTGATTCCGCCAGACGTAATCGAAGACGCGGCCAGTGTGATTGAGGACGATGTCGACGACGACGTAGATGCCGCGGGAGTGGGCGTCTTGCACCAGCGCTTGCAGTTCGATTTCGGCAGTCGCTTCGGTGCCATCGGAGGCGAAGCGGCCGTCGAGAGTGAGGAAATCCTGCGCGCAGTAACCCGAATACGCGTACTCAAAACCGTCGATCTCAGGGCGGGTGTTCTTGACGATGGGCGAGAGCCACAAGGCTTTGACGCCGAGGTTCTGGAGGTACGGTAGTTGGACGCGAACGCCTTCGAAAGTCCCACCCTGGCGGAAGTTGTATTTGCGATTCCATGCCGCGTTGGGCGGCGCGGCCGGATTGTTGAAGCGATCGAGGAGGAGGAAGTAAATCCAGCAATCGCGCCAGTCCGCAGGGGATGGATAGCCGTTCACAAAACCGTCGAGGACGGCTTGGACTTCAGGAGAGAAGGCAGTCATGGAACGACCACAACGGCTTTGCCGAGGACCTT
>DASXZC010000339.1:0-10661 GCA_036502165.1 Bryobacteraceae bacterium | reverse complement strand
CTTTACGCCCAGTAATTCCGAACAACGCTTGCTGCCTACGTATTACCGCGGCTGCTGGCACGTAGTTAGCCGCAGCTTCTTCTCCGGGTACCGTCATTATCGTTCCCGTCGAAAGAGCTTTACACCCCGAAGGGCTTCATCACTCACGCGGCGTCGCTGCATCAGGCTTTCGCCCATTGTGCAAGATTCCCCACTGCTGCCTCCCGTAGGAGTCTGGCCCGTGTTTCAGTGCCAGTGTGGCCGTGAGCCCTCTCAGGCCGGCTACCGATCAAAGCCTTGGTGAGCCATTACCTCACCAACTAGCTAATCAGCCGCGGACTACTCTATCAGCGCATTGCTGCTTTCCCCTCTCGGGATTATGCGGTATTAGCTTCGGTTTCCCAAAGTTATTCCCCACTAAAAGGTGTATGATCCACGTGTTACTCACCCGTACGCCACTTTACTCAGGTTGCCCTTTTCTCGTGCGACTTGCATGTGTTAAGCGCGCCGCCAGCGTTGATTCTGAGCCGGGATCAAACTCTCGTTTGAATCCGTTTTGTTTTGGAATATACATCCTTACCTTCCACCCTACCCTGATGGGGCGCGGGCTTCCGGTTCGGACGTTGGTCGTCTCAGATTTCACTCAAAACATCTGACGAAATTAAATTCGCGTCCAATTAGATTTTCAAAGATCAGCGCAACGCACCGGCGATGTTTCCAAAGCACGGACTTGCTGCGGGCCTCGAAAGGCGTTCGATACGACTCTCGCCCCTCTTTAGGGACGATCCAGGATTACAACTTGTGGAAGAAACCCTGTTTGCGTATCAGAGATTCTGTACCAGCACACTGACTGGCTACGAGAAACTTGCGGAAGCGTCAGGAACTTAGCCTTCGACTCACCGGTTTGGAATCCCTTTCGGGAGTTCCTTTGGAACCGTGTCTGCTGGCTCCTTCGTTCGCTGCCCTTTTGCTAGACTACCAAACTCGGCCCCCGGTTGCAAGTTTTTTTCTCATGCTTCCGGCTCGGGGCTCGCTTTTGTTTGGCGGCCTCGCGCTGTTTCCGCGACAAACCCAGACTATCAGACCTGCTCCGGGGATGGCAAGCGGTTCGCTCAGTTTTCTTGTGGAAATCTTGCCACATGGGATATTGGCTCTCTGGTTTCATGTATTTAGACGGATGTATTTTGTGTGTATGACGTTTCGATCACCTCGTCAGACGCTCAGAACAGGGCACGGGGAGCGGCGGATAATGTCATAGGCGTCGGTGCGCAGGCGGCCCAGGCGTTCTTCGATTACACCTCGGCCAATGATGAGCATATCCCCCTTATGCCGGCGGGTGGCATCGGCGATAGATTCGCCCAGCGGGCCGCTGACGACCTCGAGGGGAATCTCGAGATTCGCTTGCTGCGCGAGCGGTTCGAAGTCCTCACGAGCCCGGAATTCGAGGAAACGATGAAAACGCGTGGCGCTTTGCGAATGGATGATGTCCTCGATGGCCGGCTCGGAGTGGACGATGTAGAGATTGGCGCGGTTTTCGCAGGCCAGGCGTTTCGCGAAGCGCAACGGCTCGACGGATTTCTGGCTGAGATCGATGGCGCATACGATGTTCTGGCAAGGCCCGGCGGGCGCGGGCGATTCGTCACAGTGGACGTCCGTCCAGACAGGGCAATGAGTGTCGTGCAGGACTCCGGCGGTGACCGATCCAAGCAATAACGCTCGGAAACGGCTGTGGCCGTGGGATGTCATCATGATCAGATCAATGGCGTTCTCGTCGACATATTCGACGATGGATTCGACCGGGCCGCCGGATTCGACGACCACCTTCAGGGAGTCGGAGTCGAAATCGCTGAAATGTTGTTTTACAAACCGATCCATCGAGGATTGGCTGGCTTTGTGAAAGTCCTCGATCGTGGACGGCATGTAGGCGTAGGCATCACCGTAGCCGCCGATCGGCAATTCGAAACTGTGGAGTACCGTCAGGTGCGCCTGATTGCGCTCGGCCATGGCGCGAACGGCGGGGGCGACGGCGTGGGAGCGCTTCGAGAAATCGGTCGGGAACAGAATGTTGTGAAACAGAGGCATATGACCTCCTTCTACGATCTTGCGGCAGGTGACGGGCCATCCCTATAAGTCGCGGTTTGTAGGCCTTTTCGATGGGCCGCTCGAGCCGAACCAGTAAAAATTTCCCAGGTCCGGAGACGAGTTGTTACGATGGATGGCGTTATGCAAACGGCTGAGGTCGTGATCGCGGGCGCGGGCATCGCTGGATCGAGTATTGCTTATCATCTGTCGGAGCTCGGGGTGAAGGACGTCATCCTGCTCGAGCGCGAGACCCATCAGGGCAAGGGCTCGACGGGCAAGAGCATGGGCGGGGTGCGGGCCCAATTCTCGACGGATGTGAATATACGGATGTCTTTATATTCCATTCCCTTTTATTCGGAATTTGAGGAGCGGTTAGGACATCCGGCGGGATACCGTCCGCAGGGATATATGTTCTGCGCGACGACCGATGCTCATCTGGAGTATTTACGCTCGAATTATGGGCGGCAAGTGGCGGCGGGTTTGAAAGATGCCCGGCTGATTGATACACGGGAAATTACGGAGCGAGTTCCGCAATTACGCGTCGATGATATTATCGGCGGCAGCTTTTGTCCGACTGATGGGTTTGTCGATCCTTATAGTGTCATGACCGGATATACGCTCAAGGCCGTCGAGCGTGGCGCAAAAGTGTGGCGCGAGGCGGAGCTGACGGGGATCCGCGTGGAGGGCGGCGCGATCGCGGGAGTCGAAACCTCGAAAGGTCCGATCGCGACGCGCACGCTTGTGAACGCGTGCGGGGCCTGGTCGGCGGCGGTCGCGAAGATGGCGGGCTTCGATCTGCCAGTCGAGCCGTTACGGCGGATGCTGGTGCCGAGCGAGCCGTTCGATAAGGTGTCGCATGAAGCTCCGATGACGATTGATATGTCGACCGGGTTCCATTTCCGTCCGGAAGGGCGGGGCGTGCTGATGGCGTGGAACGATCCGGCGGAGACGCCGGGGTACAAGATGAACTTCGACCGCAGTTTCGTCGAGAAGATCCTGGCGCATGCGGTGAGCCGGGTTCCGGTGATGGAAGAGATGGAAGTGAATCCATCACGGGCGTGGGCGGGGTTGTATGAGATGACTCCGGATCATCATCCGGTGTTGGGGCCGGCGCCTGGGTTGGAAGGATTCTATTTCGCCACCGGATTCAGCGGGCATGGCGTGATGCATTCGCCGGCGACGGGAAAGATTGTGGCGGATCTGATCGTGCGCGGCGAGACGGATCTCATTGACTGGCGGCTGCTCGATTACAGCCGGTTCAGCGAGGGACGTCTGATCGAAGAAACAGCGGTTTTGTGAGCATGCGCGTCGTGCGCGTCTTGGTGCTGCTGGCGATTGCCTGGATCGCGCCGGCTCAATCTCCGCTTTCCCCCGCTGCGCGGGCAGCGATGACGGGAGTGTCCTGGAAGCCGGGCTGCCCGGTGCCACTCGACGATCTGGTCGCGGTCAAAGTGAAGTACCTCGGCTTCGACGGGTCGCGGCATGAAGGGACTGTCGTCGTCAACAAGCGTTTCGCGGACGACATTGTCCACATCTTTGCCGACTTGTACGGCATCCATTTCGCCATCCACAAAATCTCGCCTTGGGAAAATTACGGCGAAGACAAATACGCCGAGCAGGACATCACCACCGGATACTATTGCGAAAAAGCCGACGACGCTCCCGATCAGTGGAGCAGCCATGCTTACGGGATCGCCGTCGACATCAATCCGCTCGAGAATCCGTTCCGCGACAAGCACAAACCGTGGTGGCCGAAGGGTTCCGCGCAGTTCGCGATCCGGGATCGAGGGCGTGGAAAGGTGACGTCCGAGAGCGGAGTGGTGGGCATTTTTGCGAAGTACGGCTGGGCGTGGGGCGGAGTCGAAAAGGACGAGACGGATTACATGCACTTCAACAAGAAAACCAATCGCCGCGAGTTGGAAGTGAAATAGCTTATTTCTGCGCTATAAATCGGCCAGCGAGATGGAGCTCGCGAACCAGTTGTCCGGATTTGTCGAGGATGAGGATCCTCGATCCGGCTGACGCTTGCGAGAGGCTCACCACGATTCCGTCGTCGGCGCGGAAGCCGAGGACATGCACGGCGGCCGCACCTTCGGCGAGGGTTGAGGCGTTCGCCGAGAATGCGGCGTCCTCGTGCAGCGTGGTGTCGAAGCGAACCAGCCAGGGCAGTGCTGTGCTACTTGCGCCTTCGGTGCCTGAGGTCACGTAAATTGCGCCGTTGTGAGGATCGATCGCGATCGCGTCGGGATCGAAGTTTCTGCGCTTGGGATCATATTTCGTAGGGCCGGGCGGTGCTACGTGGGCATCCGCATCGAGGCGCACGAGGGCGTGGCTGAGAGCGACGACGATGAGTCCCTGAGGGTCGACGGCGACTCGCCGCACTCCTCCAAACTCCAAATTCCCGATCGTCTTCGATGCCTGCTCGTTGAAGGGCTTGTCGAGCTTGCCGTCGGGCTGGATCCGAATCACGTTCATATAATCGCGCAGGAGGAGCGATGGGAAGACGGCGGTCTTCATTTCGATGTTCTCTTGCTCTTTGCCAAGTTCACCGCGGAAAAAATCAAGGGCGATTGGCCGTAGGGAGCCTGTCGCGGAGACTTCGTCGAAGTGCACTCCGTCGCGGCCGGGCTCCACGTATTCGACGAGCGCGGTTCCATCGGGCTGCGAACGCATCTCGGTGACGAACCAGGCGATCGGGACGGGCTTGAACTCCGGGTCGAGGTTGCCCTGCGGATCGAGGCGGGCGGCGAGCGAATACGAATTGAAGTCTCCGGTTTGGCCGTAGAGGATCAGGGATCCGTCCGGCTGCGGCATGCCTCCGCGCAAGGAGATCGAAGATTCGTTGAGCGTTGGTGGGGGCGCAAAACGGGCGGCGATCCTTTCGAGTCCCATCTCGAGTTTCACGCCGGGCCAGAACCAGTAGAGGATGTTCGGCACCGTCAGACCGTGCGCGCCGATCGAAGGTCCTTCAAATCCCATCACGTCGAACGCGCCAAGCAGGACGAAGACGGCGAACACACAGAAGACCGAGATCGTCATGCGCAACGCCGGACGCTGCCTCCATTTCCAGCCGACGAAGTAGAAGGCGTAGAAGAACACTACGAAGGATCCGGAGATTTCGAGGAGGTCGGGATAGGTTCCAAGATCCGATGCTTTTCTCCCGGAGATGAGGATCGCGGTGTAGACGAGCGCGGCGAGGGCGTAGAGGATGAAGGGAATTGCAGCCCAGCGGCGTCCTATGGGGGGAGTCGTCAAATTTGCAAGTGGTCCGGCGGAATTGATTGTGACGCTTTGGCGACGACTTCAAAATTGCTCGAAAGGCGGCGCAGGCCGGGGGCGCGGATCAATAATTCGTCGAAGGCGCGGGTGATTTGGTAACCGGCGGCGAAGGATGGGAACAGCCCTGCGAGGGGAGTCGAGACGAAGTCGTAGTAGCCGAACCGCGAGGCGAAACCTGCTTCGGGTGAGAACAGCGCGGAAGTTTCGCCCGGGCTCAACTGGCGCTCGCCGGGGCTTTGGTAGCGGGCCATTAGGCGCGGGAAGAGGAGTTCGCCGATGAATCCGGAGAGGCGGTAACGGCTGGGGTCGAGGGCGTAGAAGGTGCCGCTGGGGCGTAGGAGTTTGCGGATGTGCGCGGGGAAGGCGGCGAGTGGGGCGTCGGGAAGATGGTGCAGGAAGAAGATCGCGATGACGGCGTCGAAATCGCCGAGGGAGTCTATCTGGGATTCGAGGGTTCCGGCAATGCCGCGGAAATTGGGGACGCCGGCGCGTTCGGCATCCGCGCGGGCTTGTTCGATGGCGGTTGGCGAGAGATCGATTCCGACGACCTCGCGCACGAAAGGCGCAAGGAGGATCTCGGTGTCCGCGATGCCACAACCAATGCTGAGGACTCGCGACGCGGGGGTGAGGGCGGCGGCTTTGACGATCCGATCGACGAGATGCCGGCGCATGGCGCGTACGGCTGGCTTCGAGAAGTGCGTCTGAGCAAAGCCGGAGTAGAGTTTTTCGTGGTACTCGAGTTCACGTTCGAGATCGTCGGTGGATGCCACTTGTCTTATCATACGAGGAGGATTCCCTGCCCTGTCTCCATGCCCTTTGACATTTTAAAAACCGGCCTTGCGCCCGAGCGCGTCCACTGGTTTCCGACAATCGACTCGACCATGCATGAGGCGGCGCGGCTCGCGCAGGCGGGGGTGCCATCGGGGACGATCGTAGTCGCGGACGAACAGACCAGCGGACTCGGGCGGCAGGGTCATAGCTGGCATTCGCAAAAGGACGCCGGATTATACGTGACGTTCGTCCTGCGGATTCCGGTTGCTCAAGGGGATCTGCCGGTGGTGACGCTCGCGCTGGGCCTCGCGGCGGCGGAGGCGATCACGGCGACGGCGGGCGTTGCGTGCGATCTGCGGTGGCCGAATGACGTGCTGATTTCGGGGCGAAAGTGCTGCGGGATTTTGACGCAATTGCACGGCTCCGCGGTGGTGGCGGGGATTGGCATCAACGTCAACCATGACGAATTTCCCGACGAGATCGCGCGGCTCGCGACCAGTCTGCGGATCGAAACAGGGAAGGAACATTCGCGCGAGGCGCTGCTCGGGAACCTGGCGGAGGCGGTCGATGGGTTCACGGGGATCCTGGTGCAGGATGGCAAAGAGGCATTGTTCCGGCTGTTTGAGAACGCCTCGAGCTACGTGCGCGGCAGGCGCGTGATTGTGGACGATTCGATCGTGGGAACGACGGCGGGGCTCGATGCGAACGGGTTTCTGATTTTGCGTAAGGACGACGGCGGGGACATGCAGATTCTGGCCGGTGGCGTGAGGCCGTTCGGGGACTGATGAGCGGAAATCCTATCGGCGATTGGCAAGGGAACTACTTCAACTACTTCACCGAAGTGGAGGAGCAGTTCCAAAAAGCGCGGGGAACGGCGCTGTTCCTCATGTCGCCGCTCGATTGGGCGCTGGTTGAAAGCTGGAAGAATAACGGCATTCCGCTCGAGGCCGTGCTGCGTGGGATTGACGACGCGTTCACGAAGTGGCGGGCGAAAAAGAACAGGACGCAGGCGGTGAATTCGCTCGCATATTGTTCGCAAGCCATTGCCGCGGCGGCGGAGGAGATGGCGCGGGGCGGCCCGTCGGTCATGGGTCAGAAGCCGGCGAACGAGTCGAG
The DNA here is from genome assembly GCA_036502165.1 of Bryobacteraceae bacterium. Classification (GTDB taxonomy): domain Bacteria; phylum Acidobacteriota; class Terriglobia; order Bryobacterales; family Bryobacteraceae; genus F-183. The sequence continues at coordinate 3,434 of DASXZC010000339.1, read as the reverse complement.
CGCGCCGTTCCCACTGGAAGATTTGCAATCCTACTTCGCGAAGAACATCGCGGACATCGAGCGGCAGGAGTATCCGGAAATCGCCGCCGGCTTGCGGAAGATCGCGGACGAGTCGGAGCGCTGGTACGGAAATCTTGAAGAACTCGAAATGCGGCTGTCGGCGCTCGAGGAAAAGATGCTGGCGCAGGCGAGGGCGAGGCAAAGCGAGGAAGTTCTTTTTAACGCCCGGCGGGAACTCGATCTGCAATTGCGGCCGTACCGCGGCAAGATGACCGCCGATCAACTATCGATGCTAGAGCGGCAGTTCCTCGAGCGGAAGCTGCTCGAATCCTCTGAACTGCCGCGGCTGAGCCTCTTCTATTTGCGGTAGCTGCGCGTGACCACCTGTGGCCGGACGTTCACAGGGTCGCACCTGCTAACTGGCTGAAACGATAAAACAGGGGGAAGGCCCCTCGGCTTGCTATAATCTGGAGAGCGGCATGGAGCAGGTTCGCCGTGACGCGCCAGGTTCAGCTCTTCTTTCGACAGGTTTTTCGACACCCCATGAAGCATTTCGCACTGTTGTTGCTCGCTCTTTCGATGGCGTCTGCCCAGGTCTTTGTGAATAACCAAGCCGCGCGCGCGGTCATCGGCCAGAGTACTTTCACGGCCGGCGACGTGCCGTATCCATCGACCTTGCCGGATCTGTACAATCCCGGGATCGGGCAATGGCAACTCGGCGGAGCGGCGGGCGTTACCTACTACAACGGCATGCTGTTCGTGGCGGATTCGAATAATATCGGCGCAACGCCCAGCAACAACCGGGTGCTGATTTATTACAACTCGAGCCAGGTAGCTCCGCCGGCGAATGCGTCGATTCCGGTCGAATTGGGGATCCTGTGTCCGGTGTGTACGGGTGTGTATGGCTATCAGTACGGTAAGGCCGGAACCGTGCTGGGGCAGACCGATTTCGTCGGGAACACGAGTGCGATTGCGCTCGGCTACATCCCCGCGACGACCGCGTCCGAATTGTTTACGCCCACGCAGGTGGCGACGGATGGAACGCATCTCGCGGTGGCGGATTCGCAGAACAATCGAGTGCTGATCTGGAACCACATTCCTCCTCCGGGCGATAACAATGCGCCGGCCGATGTGGTGCTGGGCTCAACGAGTTTCACAACGGTCGTTTACGGCAACATCGTGAACAGCAGTTCGCTGCTGGGTCCGCAGGGTGTTTGGATTCAGAACGGCAAACTCTACGTGGCCGATACGCGGCATCACCGGATCATGGTGTGGAATTCGATTCCGACGACGAATAATGCGCCGGCGGATTTGGTGATCGGACAGCCGAACTTCACAACCACGACGGAGCAGTTCATCGGACAGGCGCCGGTCAAGCCGGCTGCGAACAACATGCTGAATCCGGTGTCGGTGACCAGCGATGGCACGCGTCTGTTTGTGGCCGACCTGGGGCAGAATCGCGTCTTGATCTGGAACACCATTCCGACGCAGATGGATCAGCCCGCGGACGTCGAACTCGGCGAGCCGGATATGATCACGAACGGCTATGATCCGGTGACGCAAGCTTACATTACGAATACGCTCGTGTGCCAGAATTCGGGCCAGGATCCGAACCAGAACAATACCGTCGTTTATCCCGCGCAGTGCGCAAAAACTCTGCAACTGCCGCGATACGCGTTGTCGGATGGGACGCGATTGTACGTGGCCGATGGAGGATCCGATCGCGTTCTGATCTGGAACACCATTCCAACGGTCAACGACGCACCTGCCGACATCGTGCTGGGGCAGCCGGACATGCTGTCGGACGTGATCAGCGACGACAGCGGATTCTTCACGCCGAACCTGGGCGAAGGCGCTCCGAATACGACGCGTACACCGACCGGCCTGGCTTGGGACGGAACCAATTTATACGTCGCGACGCCGTATGACCGGCGCATCATGGTGTTCACTCCGGGAACGGGGAATATCGACCCGAGCACGGGCGTCAACAACGCGGCGAGTTTGAAGGTGTTTGCTCTCGGCGTGGTGACTTTCGGCGGCACGATTACGGCCGGCGACCAGGTGCAGCTCGTCATCGAGAACAACTTCGACACCAATACCGAAACGACTTACGCGTACACGGTTTCCGCATCCGACACGCTGGTGACGGTCGCGCAAAATCTGGCGAACATCATCAACAACAACAACGATCCGTATGTGATCGTGCGGCCCGGGTCGACGTCGGTCACGAGCGGCGGCACGACGGTCGTTACGGTGACGCTGCTGGTGATTGCACGGCAGTCCGGAGTCAACGGGAACAATATTACAGTGACTCCGACGGTGACGAATACATCCGGAAGCGGCGCGAATCCGACGCTGACGGCGAGCGGCGGGACCCCATCCGGAGGCGGCAGCGCGGATACGGTGGCGCCGGGCAGTTTGATTGAAATCGACGGATCCTACCTGTCGGATCAAACGGCGGGAACGCTGCCCGATCAATACATCCTCGCGGGGAGCGGTCCGAACGGATTGCCGACGGATCTCGGCGGCGTCGAAGTGTATGTCGACGGAAACCGGCTGCCGATCTATTATGTGTCGCCGACCAAGATCGTGGCGCAACTGCCTTATAAACTGAGCAACACCAACGCCTCGAGCCTGTACGTCCGCACGGTTTTAGAGGACGGCACGGTGTATGTTTCGACCGCCGTCGGGCTGCCGATTGCCCAGCAGAATCCCGGGATTTTCGCGACAGGAACGCAGGAGCCGCGACAGGCGGTCGCGGTGCACGGTTCGAGTTATGCGACGGCCTCGATCCTCATCGACGGCATCACGACGGTGGGCGATTTGATCACGGTCACCATCGACGACCGCGTGTACACGTACACGGCGATCGCCGACGATACCAATACGCAAGTCGAAAACGCGTTCATACAGATGATCAACGCCAATCCGAATGAGCGTGTCACGGCGGCTCCCGCGGGACAGTTTACGAGGATCCGGCTGTTCGCGAAGGTCGCGGGTCCGGCGGGTGAAGGAATAGCGGTGGCGGCAACTTCGACGATTTCGGCGACCAGTCCGACGGGGAACACGGTGTCGGGTGTGACGATGAACGTCACGCGCGCCGATCTATGTTGCGCGAACGTCGAGGGCGCTCCGGTGACGCTCGACAATCCGGCGGAAGCGGGCGAGACGATCAAGATCTTCGCGACCGGACTCGGAGCGATTCAGGATTTGACGGGGATCCAGTTGACGGCGACCGAAGGCGTGCCGTACAACGGGCCGGCGCTCAATCAGCCCTTGCAGTCCGTTTCGTCGCTTGCTGGCGGATTGACCGCAAATACGTATTCGGCATCGCTGAAGCCGGGATTCATTGGGATCTACGAAGTCGTGCTGGAACTCAACGCGAGTCTGCCGACCGATCTGCAGACGCAGTTGACGATCGCGCAGTACATCTA
>DASXZC010000338.1:0-6836 GCA_036502165.1 Bryobacteraceae bacterium | reverse complement strand
GATTTCCTGATCATTTCCCTGAAGACCCAGGCGGAGGCGGCGCTTGGTCTCATCCGTTTCTCTGAAGATCCGGCGGAGCAACCGCTCGAGCCGAATTTCCGCGTAGCGCGGCATGCGATCGACACACTCGCAATGCTGCAGGACAAAACCAAGGGCAACACCAATTGGGATGAAGAGCGCCTGCTGCACAACACGCTGACCGAGTTGCGCTTCCGCTTCGTGCAAATGCATGAGATCAAGAAGCCCGGTGAAGTGCCGCCCGCCGAATCGAACACTTCCTCCGCCGCGGCCGCCGCTTCGGCGCCCAGTTCCGCCGAAGGCGAAGCCAAAAGCTAAATGCCCGTTCCCGCCGTCACCATTACGGTGCTGGGCTCGGGGACCAGTGTCGGCGTTCCCATGATCGGCTGCACCTGCGACGTCTGTCATTCTTCCGATCCCAGGGATAACCGGACGCGGCCGTCAGTGCTCATTTCCTACGATGGCCATTGCGTCCTTATCGACACCACGCCAGACTTCCGCTTCCAGGCTCTGCGCCTGCCCATTCCACGCATCGACGCCGTGCTCTACACGCACTCTCACGCCGACCACATCATGGGCCTCGACGATCTGCGTCCGTTCAATTACATGCAGCGCCAGGTCATCCCGATCTACGCCGCCGAGGAGCACCTGCGTTCAATCATGACCGCATTCCCCTATATTTTCGATGACGGACCGACGCAGTCGTCGCGCCCTCGCATCGATCCCAAAGTCTTCACAGCCGGCTCGCGGATCGATCTGTTCGGCCTCGAATTCGAGGTGATCCGCCTCGCGCACGGGAAGGGAACCAGCTACGGTTTCCGCTTCGGATCCGCAGCCTATCTGACCGATCACAGCGAAATTCCGGATGAGTCGATGGCGCGCCTCGAAGGATTGGATGTATTGTTCCTCGACGCCCTGCGCCATAATCCGCATCCGACGCATTCGACGGTCGCGCAGGCGCTACTCTGGGTGGAAAAGCTCCAGCCCAAGCGGACGTTCCTGACCCACATCTGCCACGATCTGCCGCACGAAAAAACCGAACTCAGTCTACCCGCGAACGTCCGCCTCGCCTACGACGGGCTGAAAATTGAAGTGGGAGCATCCGACTAGCGACATGCCGTTCCGTGTCTTTCGAAGTCTGTCCGACGTACCTGCGGATTTTGGTCCTTCCGCCCTGACTATTGGCAATTTTGACGGAGTCCACGCCGGCCACTGCGTCCTCCTGCATCGCGTCGTCGAGCTGGGCCGCTCTCACTCGTGGACGCCCAGCGTGCTCACGTTCGATCCGCATCCGACGAAAGTCGTCGCGCCTCGGCGAGCTCCCCGTCTACTGACCACGATCGAACAACGATTTGAAATGTTGCGCGACCAAGGCATCGAGCAGGTGTTAGCGCTGCCGTTTACAGCGGAGGTCGCGAAACTCACACCGGACGAATTCGCCTCGCAGATCCTGGCGCACGCCTTGAAAGCCCGGGCCGTCGTCGTTGGCGATAACTTCCGCTTCGGCAGCCATCAGGCAGGCGATGTTGCGAAGCTGACCGCGCTCGGAGAAGTGCACGGCTTCCGCGTCGAAACCGCCGGAGAAGTGAGCCTGCGCGGACGCATCGTGTCCTCGACAGAAATCCGCAAGCTGCTCGGTGCCGGGAACATCCAACTGGCGAATCGCCTTCTCGGACATCCGTTCGCACTCGAGGGCGACGTTGTGGCTGGTCATGGAATCGGACGCTCGAAGACAGTTCCTACGCTCAATCTAGACACCGCCTCCGAAGTGCTTCCCGCGAACGGCGTCTACATCACCCGCACCTCCGATCTCGACGCCCCGGATCGCCGCTGGAATTCGATCTCCAACATCGGCTACCGCCCGACCTTTGAAGGTAAGGAACTGTCGATCGAGACTTTCCTCCTATCGCCATTCGATGGGAACGACCCTAAGCGCATCCGCGTCGAGTTCCTGCACCGCGTCCGCGAAGAGCGGAAATTCGATTCCCCCGACGCCTTGAAGGCGCAGATCTTCCGCGACGCGGCGACCGCGCAAAAGTACTTCCGCCGCACCCGCACGATATACTAAAAAGACCCCACCCCTCATATCTCAGAAGGAGTTTTTCAATGAAAGTTTCCCCCGGCAAGCTTGCGCACATGGCCAAACTGTCCAACGCCAACGGCATCATCGCCGCCGCCGCGATGGATCAGCGCGGCAGCCTGCAAAAGTCGCTTGCCAAGGCCAGAGGAGTCTCGGATAAGGACATCACGTTCGACATGATGTCGGAATTCAAGACCGCGGTCGTAAAGGTGCTGACGCCCCATGCGAGCGCCATTCTCCTCGACACCGAGTATGGCTTGAACGCCGCAGCCAACCGCGCCTCGAACGCCGGTTTACTGCTCGCTTACGAAAAGACTGGTTACGACAACACGATCGAAGGACGCCTTCCCGATCTCCTCCCCGAACTCAGCGCGAAGCGGATTCAGGATCTCGGCGCCAACGCCGTGAAAGTCCTGATCTACTACACGCCGTTCGAGAAGCCCGAGATCAACGATCACAAGCACGCCTTCATCGAGCGAATCGGATCGGAGTGCGAAGACATGCAGATCCCGTTCTTCCTCGAATTCGTCGGCTACGATCCCGCCGGCGGCGACGAGAAGGGCTTCGAATACGCGAAGATCAAGCCGCAGGTCGTGACGGGAAGCATGCTCGAATTTACCAAGGCCCAATACAAAGTGGACGTCCTGAAGGTCGAAGTTCCCGTGAACGCCGAGTTCGTCGAAGGCTCCTCGGTCTACAAAGGCCAAGCCGCTTACACGCGCGCAGAGGCCGTATCGCTCTACCGCGCAGCCGCGGACGTTGCGACGAAGCCGTTCATTTACCTGAGCGCCGGCGTCAGCAATGACCAGTTCACCGAATCCCTCCGTATGGCCGCGGAAGCAGGCACGCCGTTCTCCGGCGTCCTGTGCGGACGCGCGACCTGGAAGGACGGCATCCCGGTGTACGCGAAGCAAGGCGTGCAGGCCCTCGAGGATTGGTTGTCGGACGAAGGCGTCACCAACATCAAGGCCGTGAACGCCGCTTTGATGACTGCGAAGCCCTGGTCCGATCGCCTCAACTAGCATCCGCATCAGCCCACTGAAGTTTCGGCCCGCAAGGCGTACCCAACGTCCTGCGGGCCGCGTCTTTTCGAGTATCGTGTAGGGGAGGGTTTTTCAACAAAAATGGACGCCAAATGGAAGAGCACGATGGGCATGGTGATGGGAGTTCTCGCCATCCCGTTAGCAGGGCTGCTCGTGTACGGCATGTACATCGTGATGACCTACAAGCCGCCTCCGAAGCCGTTCTTGCCGAAGATCGACACGTTCCGCGCGGATGGCAAACCCAAGGACTCGGAGGACCCGAAGACGAAGAAAGCCGCAAAGAAGACCGGCGAGCCTCAAGTCTGGGATGTCGAACTGATCTGGGAAGTCGAGAACACCGACGACATCACGATCGACAACGGCGTCGGCAAGGTCGAGCCCAAAGGCACGAAGCACGTCGAAATCGACAAGGATACGACGTTCATCATGAAAGCGAAAAACTCGACCGGCGAGGTCACTTATAAATTGGATGTGCAAGTCACACCCGTCCCCGCGCAGGACGACTAGAGATGCGGCTGCGGCGGCTTGATCGGATTCCACGACTCCGCACCCTGCCGCTTCACCCGCCGCCGGAACAGCCTCTCGCTATCGCTCACGTACAGCCAGCGCCTGTCGGTGCCACCGAATAACACGTTCGTGACTCCACCCCTGACGGGCGGCGAATTGATGATCGTGTTGACCCGCCCCGCCTGATCGCACACCTGGACACCGAGACCCGTCGCGACATAGAGGAACCCCTCCGTGTCGAACGCCATCTGCGCGGCGTCGCTCTCAGACGATTCGTCCGGAGTCTCGAGATGATAGAACGGCTGCCCATTCGCGAGCGACCCATCCGCGAGGATCTGGAACGACCAGACCCACTTCGTATGCGGATCGTTGACCACCAGTAGCGACTGATCCGTTGAAACCTGCACGCCCCTGGGCCAGAAGATCCCCTCGTGGACAACCCGGCGAGCGCCCTTCGAATCCATCATCCACACCTTGTGATTCGGCGCGTCGGAGTAATACAAGTCGCCCCGCGCATCCACCGTCAGGTGATGCATCTGCACCCCCTCGGAAAGCACGGTCTCGGTACCGTCCGGCGAAAAAGCCACAATCCGCTTGAGATCATGCTGTCCGGCATAAAGCCGTCCCTCCGGGCCGAACACGATCCCATGAGCGTTGGCCTTCTCCTTCCAGACTGAAATCTTTCCGTCGACGTCGACCTTGAGAATCCGGCTCGTGCGATGGTCAGTAAAGAAGACGTTCCCCTCTTTATCGACCGCCGCGTCCGCCGTCATCTGATAAGGACCGCCCAGCAACTCCCAATCCTTATCCGGCTCGAGGATGTCATAAACTCCCCGATCGTTGACCTTCGCGGACTTCGAAACCGGCTTCGGATAATCCTTCCAAACCCAACGCAGCGCATCGGGCAAAATCGCTCCGCCGTGCTTGCCGTTGTGGCTCTCGGTGCCGACGACGAACTCGCTCTCATAGCCGGCCCACTGCAGCGCTGAGTACATGTCCTGGTTGCCGAGGTACCAATTGCCGGAATAAATATTCTGATCATTGCGCCCGTCCTGCAGGAACACGCGCAACGGCTTCGGCTCCGTCTTGCGGATCTCCGACGCCAACTGCTCGCCGCCCCGCAGATTCGTATAACTTCCGACGAAGCTGACGACTCTGCGGAAAGCATCTGGCCGGTTCCACGCCGCGTTGAACGCCGCGATCCCGCCGGAACTCGAGCCCGCGATCGCACGATCATTCGGATCCTTCGAAATGTTGTAGCTCTTCGAGATCTCCGGCAGCATCTCCTCAACGAGGAATCGCGCGTAGCGATCGCCCAGCGCGTCGTATTCGTAACTCCGGTTATAGCGATTCTGAGCCGTCGCCGGCGACAACGCGGGCATCACTCCCGGATTGATAAACACCCCGATCGTCACCGGCATGTCGCCCTTGTGAATCAGATTGTCGAACACAATCGGCACGCGGAACGAGCCAGTCGGCGACACGAATCCGCCGCCATCCTGAAAGATCATGAGGCAAGCGGGCTTCGACGCCGAGTACTGCGCCGGCACATAGATCCAATAATCGCGCGTCGACCCTGGATAGAGTTTGCTCGACGTCCACTCATGCTTGGTCAAGGACCCTTCGGGGACGCCCGCCTGCTTTTGCGAGTCCGGCCCCAGAACATAATCGTCCGCGAAGCTCAGCGAGGCAGCCGCCATCGCAGCCACCAGGACCCCGCAACAGAAGGAGTTCGGCATGTTCTGACATTCTACGCCGATCTCACTCAAGCGGGCACCCGCCGCTTTCCATTACCATGTGTAGCGAGTCCCATGTCGCCTTCTCCCCTACCCTCCCAAGTTACGAACGTTCCCCCGAGCCGTGCCCGTTATTGGGTCGTGGTCTTCTCCGTCACGCTTGCGATCCTGTCCTACATCGACCGCGTGTCCATCTCGCAGGCGGCCAAGCGTATGCAAGGCGACCTTCACTTGAACGATCAGGAGATCGGCGCGATCTTCGGCGCATTCGGCCTCGCCTACGCGCTATTCGAAATCCCAGGAGGATGGCTCGGCGATTGGCTCGGCGCGAAGCGAGTGCTCATCCGGATCGTCCTCTGCTGGTCGGTGTTCACGGCCATGACGGGCGCCGCCTGGAACCGGCTTTCGTTGTGGCTCATCCGCTTCGCCTTCGGCGCCGGCGAGGCTGGATGCTTCCCCAATATCACGAAAGCCTTGAGCGTCTGGGTCCCGTTCGACGAGCGCGTAAAGTCCCAGGCGATCGTCTGGGCCTTCGCCCGCTGGGGCGGAGCCTTCACGCCTCCGCTCGTCGTGCTCGCGTTCCACTACATGTCGTGGCGCGCCGCATTCGGCGCCTTCGGATTGTTGGGCCTGGTCTGGTGCGCCGCCTTCGCCTGGTGGTTCAAGGACGATCCTCGTGAACATCCGGCCGTCAACGCCGGCGAGCGCGAACTGCTCGCCGAAGTCTCGGGACAAAGCTCCGGCCATGGCGATGTCCCCTGGGGCAAACTGGTGGGCTCGCGGAGCGTATGGCTCCTGTGGGTGCAATACTTCTGCATGTCGTTCCCCTGGTATTTCTACATCACGTTCCTGCCGAAATACCTCATCGAAAATCGCCACCTGAGCGAAACCGCCGCCAGCAACTACGCGATCCTTCCGCTACTGTTCGGCGGCTTCGGATCCCTCGTCGCGGGCTTCATTTCGAAGCGTCTGAATATCGCGGTAGGCAGCGTCACCGCCGGCCGCCGCGTCTTGAGCATCGGAGGCTTCACCTCCGCCGGCCTGTTCCTGATTCTGGTGACGCAGCTCAGCAATCCGTTGTGGGCGATGATCGCGATGGGCATGGCGAGCTTCTCGAACGACCTCAACATGCCCGGAGCCTGGGGCACCTGCATGGACATTGGCCGCAAGTATTCAGGAACCGTTTCCGGCTCGATGAACATGATGGGAAACCTCGCCGGATTCGCCGCGCCCATGGTAGGCGGCTACATCCTGCAGAACTACAACAAGAACTACAATCTGTTCCTGTACGTGATGGCCGCGATGTATATCGTCGGCGCCGCGGTGTGGCCGTTCATCGATCCGGAAACGCCCATCGATCAGGACTAGAACGCTTCATTCGATCACGATAAGGACGTCGCCGCTCGTCACCGTGTCGCCCGCGTCCGCCTTGACCTGCACGACCGTGCCCGC
>DASXZC010000337.1:0-21451 GCA_036502165.1 Bryobacteraceae bacterium | reverse complement strand
CACCGTCCTCGGATGTCGACGAGATTCGGTAACGCCTTCTACGACCCTCATCAGTTTGTTGTCGACCGGTGCGAAGCGACGGAGGGAATGGAAGGAAATTCAGAAGATTCTCGCACTGAAGATGCCGCTGCTCGCATTCTCTCAGGGCGTCGAGACATCACTTTCGCTCGCTTTTGTCGGCATGGCAACGATGATTGCCTTGCTGGTCCTTCCGAAGACTTTTCCGTCCATGCGAATCGAAAACCGTATAGGGAGTTTTTGCTTTACTTTTTTCGGTTCATCGCTTCTCTGGGCAATCACTCGCGTGACGCTTCAGCCGTTGGCGACTGAGTTACCGATGGTAACCGTCGGAGAGCTCACAAAGGCAATCGTCGCCAGAAACTACGGGAAAGTAGTACTGCGCGCTGGCGGCTGGAACGAAAAGGAACTCTGGGAAGCTTTACGAGACTTCATAGCCGATGAAATCTCGATCAAACGGGAACGCATCACGCGCGAGACATTGTTCGCGGATGGCCTCGGCATCTATTGAATTGAGTGGCGGAGAGAGAGGGATTCGAACCCTCGGTAGAGTTTCCCCTACACACGCTTTCCAAGCGTGCGCCTTAAACCGCTCGGCCATCTCTCCGGTTCGGATTGAATGCGGAACGCCACTGTGGAACCATGACCAAAAGCCGCTTGAGGCCGGTGCGTGAGCGTCCTATTCAGATTACCATCGGGCGCCGTGCGTACGCCAGTTTTCTACTTTTCGAGCGGCTCGCGCTTCGCCTTCTGATTCGCGCCGTTCTGGTGGAGGATCAGATCTGTGACGTTGCCGCTTGCGTCCTTCTCGAACGTCACTGAGGCTTCGACGACCTTCAGGAAAAATTCTGTATCCGATTTCGCGAATAGCTGAAAGCGGGGCTGGCCGGTCGCCTGCGCCCAGAGCTTGCCGCCTTCTTCGGTGACGTTGATCGCGAACGTGGGAGCAAGCACGTAGTGGCCGGTGAGCTTCGCTAATACTGCTGGATCGAGGGTTACCTCGTGAGGTGGGGCCTCGAGCATCGGCGCCGGATAGGAGGTGACGAGGAAGTGCAGGCCGAGGTCGTCGACACCGAACGATGTGTTGCACAGCACTACTACGGCGGACTTGGTCGACTTCTCGAATCCGGCCCAGGTACGGTAACCGCCGGTGCCTCCGTTGTGCCAGATCACTGACGTGTTGTATTTGCTGTTGATGTGCCAGCCCATGCCGATGTCGATGTCCTTCATGCCGGTCGGCTTTTGCATGGCCTGCGTCATTTCCATCGCTTTGCTTAGCGGGGATTTCGTCAGTCCCAGTTCTGCGGATAGGAACTTTAGCATGTCGTTGACGGTCGAGCGAATCGCTCCGGCTCCGGCGAAGGTGGGAAGGTCCCAGTTCTTGGTGGGTGCGAGCGAGGGATCATAGCCGTGCGCGAAGTTGGCTTTTTGGGCGGCGCTTAAAGTGATCGACGTACGCGTCATTCCTAACGGCTTCAGGATGCGTTCGGTGACGAGTTGCTCGTAGGATTGGTTGGCGCGATGAGACAAGGCTTGGCCGAGGAGTCCGACGCCGAGATTCGAATATTCGTACTTTTCGCCGGGTGAGCGGGTGAGACTCAGGCCTGACAGGAACGTGTAGAGCTGATCGACAGTGTAGTCGGCATACGGATTCTCGAGGTCCGCTGGATGGAAGTTGGTTGGCATGCGAGGGAGGCCGGAGGTCTGCGTCGTCAGATCGTAGAGCGTGATGACGCGCCCGTTGTAGGACGGAATCTTCACGGAGTCTGGAAGATATTTCGAAACGGGATCGTCGAGCTTGACTTCCCCTCGGACGACCATGTCCGCGAGGAGCGTGGCCGTGAACACCTTGGTGATGGATCCGATCTCAAAGACGGTGTCGCCATCGGGGGCTTGCGGTTGCTGATCCGATTTCTTGCCGGCGCCGATCACGCGTTGACCCTTCGCGTCGAGGACTCCGACGGCTATGCCGACGGCCTTCTTCGCCGTGACGATCCGGTTTTCGAGCAGGGCACGGATTTCGGCATCACTGGCGGTAGCGCCGAAAGTGGGCGCGATGGCAAGGAGAGCGAACGCGAGCGTCAGTTTCATACGCAACCATTCTGCCAGACTGTTGAGATGGCCGGAATCGCGATTCGCAAAATGTCCTCGCATGACAGAGACGCGGCCAACGCGATTCTATCGGCGGCATTCGATGGGTTAAATCCTTCGGTCATCGTCGAGCGTGTATTGGCGCTCGCTCCTGATATGTGTTGGCTTGCGCTCGATGGCGACATTGCGGTGGCGATCGTCTGTGCGATTCAATATGGACCGATCGCCTACATCGGCCCCATGGGTGTCACGCCTGAATATCAAGGGAAGGGAATTGGCCGCTGCCTACTGCAGCACTTGATCGACTCGCTCGAGGCTTGTGGATGCACGACGATGATGCTCGACGCGACGGATGCGGGCGAGCCGCTCTATCGGCGCTGCGGATTCGTCGAGACTGCGCGGACGTTCGACATGGTTCGGGCACCCGGGCCCGGTGTATCGCCGCTGCCGGGGATGGATGGAATGGACCATACTCTAGCGCTCGATCGTCAACTCTACACGGTCGATCGCGAGCCCACCTTTCGACGGCTCGTAGAACAGGAACAGGCGGCTTTGTTTTCGAATAATGCAGCGTATTTGATTGCGCAGAATCGGGTGTTGGGACCATTCGCTGCGCTTGACGCGAAGTCCGCTGAGGAGCTGCTCGATGCGGCCTTGGCTCTCGGAGCGGTGGCGGGGCGAGTGCTGGCTCCGGCTGAAAATTCGGATGCGGCCCGGTTGTTGATGTCGCGCGGATTCAGGATCGAGCGGGAGGTCAAGCATATGCGTCGAGGTCGTCCGGTCGCGATCCGCAGGGACTTGATCTATGGACTGGCGAGCTTCGCGCTCGGTTAACGCGAGGGAATTGTAAACCAAAGTAAAAGAGCATTCTTTAACAGAGACCCTTGCCGGGCTCCGGAGTTTAACGAGGTGAGGAGAGTGATTCAATGTTACGAATCAACAGAACAACCACCCTTAGTTTGATTGGATTAGCAGCGCTCGGCCTGACGGCATTCGCGCAGGAAGCGCCGCAACAGACCGATCCGCAACAGGCTCCGCCGCCGCAACAGGCACCGTCGCCCGCGAGACGTGAGGCTATGGCAGCTCGCAGGCAGGCAGTGCAGAAATTGACTGCGGACTTCGGCGCCGCAGTGAAAAATGCCGGCCTGTCGGCCGATGACCAGCAGAAGGCACAGACCGCGATTGCGGAGCTGCAGCCTCATGCCAAGGGAACGCCGCGGGATCCGCACGCGCGCCGGCAGGCAATGCGAGTCGTCAGGGAGATGAGTGCGAACCCGGCGCTGCGTCCGGAGGATCGTGATTTGCTGGCGAAGGATTTGGCGGCTGTCGCTCCGAATCACGCCCAACGCAATTAGTTCCTACGGGCGGCCCAGCGAGCAGAGCGGGTCACCCAAAACAATGTTTTGCCAGCTAACGGCGGGAATCCCGCGGTAGAAAGACTCCGCGAGGTTCTTGCCGTTGTAGTATGCGGGAAGAATGTATTGTGGCCTTGGGCAGAGCGCGAGGAAGGGTTCCCACACATGGCCAGAGACACCAGTGGCGCCTTCGTGAATGTAGTCGGCGGACATCGATTGCGGGCTTGCCGCCCACCACGTCTTCATATCCGACTTCCAAGGTTGAATGTTCCAATTGGCCGGCGGACGAGCCATGGTGCGCGCGTTGCTCGACACGAACTCAGTTGCAATCGCACCGGGGAGCCATTTGAAATGCGTGTAGCGATCGTGGCGATAGGTGTCGTTCGATCCCCAGGACGCATATCCGATTACGTTCGCGAGACCAGCCAGAACCTTCGGACTGTCATCATATACGGTGCGCTGCGTGGGCAAGAGGATCATGGTGTCGCGCAGCCATTGATTGCCTTCGTCATTCGAATCCCCTTTGAGGTCGACCACGAAAACCCCTTGATTGCGCGCGATGAGTGCGCGGTCGATCATCCCCTTCACTTCACCGAAGTCGTACGCTGACAGCCGCGTGACCAGATACATGGGGAAGCGGGGATGCGTGAGACTCACGGTGGCGCGGAAGTACGGATTCTCGAGCGGCCCTTTGAACTGATGCTTGCGGCCGCGCATGACCTGGTAGAGCAGGGTCAACTCCGAATCGACCGCCGAGATATCGGTGTTCATTCCCGCACCGCCGTCGCCGTCGATCTTGAGTGGGACCTCACTCGTCGTAACCAAGTAAAGAGCGGTGTCGGCCAGATTTTTTGCGATCAGGAACTTCGCGATGGGCCCTTCGATTTCCGACTCATATTGAGCGCGGGAGATGTGTTCTTCGGTTGTCGTCCGGATGTAGCAGACCTGATCTCTGGGGATCCCACGTTTCAGCGAATAATACTCGGCGATGTTCTTCGACAGCGCCGAATTCGCGTTCGCGATAATCACGACGTTGGCGGGGCCGGGCTTCGCCGCGAGCGCGAGAACAGGCACGGCGAGCACGATCAAAACGGCGCGAGTGAACATGGGTCTAACTCAAGCTTACTCAATGGTCTTCGTCCGCTGCTCGAAGGATCTTGCGGATCGACAATGTTAAACTGGATAGACGGGGCGTAGCGGCTTGGGCGCTACGTCGTTTGACCCTCTCTTTTTTCAACACTTCAATGGTTCAATGGACTTTCTTCAGGGCTTAAATCCAGAGCAGCGCGAGGCCGTCGAGCACGTGGAAGGTCCTTTGCTGATTCTGGCGGGGGCCGGTAGCGGGAAGACGCGCGTCATCACGCACAGGATGGCGCATCTGGTGCGTCAGCATCACGTGCCGGGGCCTTCGATCCTCGCGGTGACGTTCACGAACAAAGCGTCCGGGGAAATGCGGGAACGCGTCCAGCATTTGCTGGGGGAACCGACGGTGAGGAATCTGCCGCTCGTGTCGACGTTCCACTCCTTCTGCGTGCGCATGCTGCGGCGTGATGGAGCGAACCTCGCGCAAGTGCGGCCGCGGTTTACGACGCAGTTCAACATTTATGATGAGTCCGATCAGTTGTCGGTGGTGAAGAGCGTCTTTCGTAATCTCGGGCTGGATGAGAAGCAGTTCATGCAGGCGCGGGCGGCGTTGTCGCGGATCAGCCACGCGAAGAATCACAAGGAAACGCCTACGGACTTTCTGAAGAAGGCGACGGATCCGAATTCGAGCCGGCTGGCCGTTGTGTATGAGCAGTACGAGGGGGCGCTCCGCAATGCGAACGCGCTCGACTTCGATGATTTACTGCTCGAATCGGTGCGGCTGTTGCGGGTCGATAACGAACTGCGCGACCGCTACAACCGGCGCTTCGAATTCATGATGGTCGACGAATACCAGGATACGAACAGCAGCCAATATGAGCTGATGAGGCTGCTCACCGAGCGCGAGAATGTCTGCGTCGTCGGTGATGAGGACCAATCGATTTATAGCTGGCGCGGCGCGAACATCCGAAACATCCTGGATTTCCAAAAGGACTTTCACAACGCCAAGGTCATCCGCCTCGAGGAGAATTACCGGAGCGTCAAGAACGTCCTTGATGCGGCGAGCGCGGTGGTCGCGAAGAATACGGCTCGCCTCGGAAAGAAGCTGTGGACGAAAGCGGATAGCGGCGATCTGATTGGCTTGTACGAAGCAGGAGCGGGCGAGGACGAGGCGCTGTTCATCGCCGACACGATCGACCGGCTGCTGAAGAGGTCGCCGATGGAACGGGTGGCCGTTCTGTACCGCACGAATTCGCAATCGCGCCAGATTGAAGAAGCGCTGCGGCGTTATGGGCGCAAATATATCGTGCTGGGTGGGCTGAGCTTCTATGAGCGGGCGGAGATCAAGGACATCCTGTGCTACTTGAAGGCGCTGCGAAATCCGACTGATACCGTCAGCATGCAGCGGATCATCAACGTCCCCGCGCGTGGGATCGGGAAGTCCACGGTCGAGCAGATCGAGTTGCATGCATCGCAGACGGGCCGGACCTTCTGGCACGCACTCGAGGACGCACTCGAGGCACGTATGTTCCCGGCGCGCGCCGATGCGGCGGTGGCGGCTTTTCATCGTGTGATGAATCAATTGCGCATCGATATAGACTCGCGGCCGGTTGATGCGGTCATCCGCGATATTCTGGCGCTCACCGGCTATCAAAAGATGCTCGAGGTGGACAAGAATCCGGAGTCGGAAGGGCGGCTCGCGAACTTGCAGGAGCTGCTCAATGCAGCGGCCGACAGCACTGAGCGCGGCGATTCGTTGGGCGAGTTCCTCGATCATGCCGCGCTTGTCGCGGATTCGGATGCGCTCGATGAGAAGGCGCAGATTTCTTTGCTGACGATGCACAACGCCAAAGGACTCGAATGGCCGGTCGTGTTTATCGCGGGCTTGGAAGAGGGATTGTTCCCGCACAGCCGTTCGCTCGAGAACGAAGAGGCGCTCGAGGAAGAACGGCGGCTCTGCTATGTCGCGTTGACGCGGGCGCAGAAGAAACTGTTCCTGACTTGGGCGCTAACGCGCCGGCGATATGGCGGAGGAGCGCCGGAAGCATCGATTCCCTCGCGGTTCCTTGAGGAGATCCCGAAGCATCTGACCGAGCGGTTAGATGACAAGGGCGCGCGAGATCAAGTTGACCTGTTCGCAGAGAGACGCGAAGTTCGCGATACTGTCAAGAAGAACCTGTTCACGGGAAAGACATACAACTCGGTCGATAACATTTCACAGTTTTTTTCGGATCGGGGGATGCCGGCTCCGAGAGGGATCGTTAATGCGCCGCGTCCGCCGGCGGCTCCACAGCCTGCTGCTGCGCCTCCTCCTCCTCCGGTTGCGAGACCGCCAATCGCAAGGCCATCGGCGCCGCCCGCTGGCGCGCAAGGTGGCGGCCGGTTGTTGCAGATGCCGCTGATTCCGAGGTCGGAAGTGGAGACGAGGCAGCCGGTGCAGGCGCCGGTCAACAGGCCACCGGCGGCTCCGCCGAGGATGATGACGCCGAGGCCGAAGAGGCCGTTTGGGCCGGGTTCCGTGGTGGAACATCCTCGCTATGGGCGAGGTACGGTTTTGAAGCGGGAAGGGGACGGTGATGATGCCAAGCTCACGGTCACATTTCCCGGACACGGTTTGAAGAAGTTGTTCGAAAAATTTGCAGGATTGAAGATTGAATCATGAATACAACGACGGTTACAGACAAGATTGAACGCAAGAAGCTGAAGCGCAAGGCGCGGAAAGAAGCGCCGGCCAAGGCGGCCCGCAAAGGGGTCCGGGGCGCGCTGAAGAAGAAGGTCAAGAAGCTGCAAAAGGGTCAGACGCGTAAGCGCTAGGCGAGCCTTTTCGGATATAGTGTGAGGGCCGCCGCGCGTGTGTGAGCGGGCGGCCATCCTCTGGAGAACGAGACGAGCCTATGAGCCTACTGCTGCGCACGAAGTCCATCGACCGGCTGATTGCGGATTCCGAAGGCCCCGGCAAGGGGCTGAAGAAGACGCTTGGGCTCTGGAGCCTAGTCGGATTGGGCGTCGGCGCGGTCATCGGATCCGGCATTTTCACCCTCACGGGCACGGCGGCGGCCGGGCAGACGATGAAGTACGAGTCGATTCTGAACGCCCCGTTGCTCGACTGGTTGATGCACGGATCGAATGCGCTGGGGTTGACCGGGCGCCCGGGAGCGGGGCCGGCGATCTCGCTTTCATTTCTACTGGTCGCATTCGCTTGCGGATTTGCAGCGCTGTGCTATGCCGAACTGGCCTCGATGATTCCTATCGCGGGCAGCGCGTACACGTACGCCTACGCGACCCTCGGCGAAATTTTCGCCTGGATCATCGGCTGGGATCTTATTCTCGAATATGCGGTCTCTAATATGGCCGTCGCGGTAGGATTTTCGGCCTATTTCAACGATATTATCGACAATATGTTCGGCGTCCACTTGCCGCAGCGGTGGTCGGAGCCGATGTTCCATGAGGGGTCGACGACGGGAAGCTGGTTTAACGTTCCGGCATTCCTCGTATTGATCCTGCTGACTTGGCTGTTGGTGCGGGGCGTCAAAGAGGGCGTCGGCGCGAATAGCGCGATGGTCCTGATCAAGACCGTGGCAATCCTGTTGTTCGTGTTTGGAGCCTTCGGAGCAATCAACACGGCGAACTATCACCCGTTTATGCCGAATGGGTTCGGCGGGGTGCTGACCGGGGCGGCGATCGTCTTTTTCGCCTATATTGGATTCGATTCGGTTTCAACGGCGGCGGAGGAATGCCGGCGTCCACAGCGGGATATGCCACTTGGGATTATCCTGACGTTGATCGCCTGCACGGTGTTGTACGCATCGGTGGCACTGGTGTTGACTGGGATTGCGAACTATAAGGATCTGAACAATGCAGCACCGGTCGCTAATGCACTCAAGGCTTTAGGATATAACCGGATCCGCTTCTGGGTGACGGCCGGAGCCCTAGTGGGGATGCTCTCATCCCTTCTCGTATTCCAATATGGGCAAGCTCGCATTTGGTTCGCTATGAGCCGCGACAAATTGTTGCCGGATCTGTTTTCGAAGATCCATCCTAAACATCAGACTCCTTATGTCAGCACCTGGATCGCGGGGATCGTCGTAGGAATTCCGGCCGGAATTTGGGATATCGATACGCTCGCGGATCTGTCAAATATCGGTACGCTGTTCGCCTTCATCATCGTGTCCGCAGCGGTGATTGTGCTGCGTAGGAAGCAACCCGACCGCGTGCGCTCGTTCAAAGTGCCGCTGGTGCCGTGGCTACCGGGGATCTCGATCGTTTGCTGCCTATTCCTTGCGATGGGACTACCCCTGCAAACGTGGCTACGCTTCTTCATCTGGCTGGTGATAGGCTTGATCATTTATTACTTCTATAGCCGGCACCGTACCAAAACTGCGCCAGGCTTAGTCGATTAGACCTATTTTTTCGTCAAGAGACTGCGCCATCACGCGATAAGTGTGACATGGCGTTGGACGTTTTGATTGTTGACGACTCGGCGGCGATCCGGAAGATTCTGCACCGCGTCCTTCTGCAGACAAACCTGATGTTGGGTCAGGTTTTCGAGGCTACCGATGGACGAGAGGGCCTCGACTGCATGCGCGCCGAGAGCGTCGGGCTCGTTCTATCGGATATCAACATGCCCAACATGGACGGCCTCGAGTTCCTGCGGGCTGTGAAGGCCAATCCGCTCTGGCAGAACATCCCCGTCATGATGGTCACGACCGAAGGCAGCCAGGATAAAGTCCTGCAGGCGCTGAAGCTGGGCGCGGCCGGATATGTAAAAAAGCCCTTCACTCCCGACCAGATCAAGGAAAAGCTGACCGGAATTGTATCGTGATTGAAACTCACATAAGGGAGGAATTCGATTAAGATGGATGAGGCAAAGATCACTGAAATGGTCCGCGCGGCGACCGGGGAAGTGTTCCAGACGATGTTGAACATGGACGCCGAACCGGGAGAATCCTTCATGGAGCAGGGCGCCTCGGAAAGCTATGATGGCCTGGTTTCGCTGGTCGGAATCGCTGGAAAGTGGACCGGGATGGGGAGCGTCTATTGCACTTCTGAATTGGCCATGCGGGTCGCGTCAGTGATGTTCATGGCCGAGCAAACTTCGGTAAATCTTGAGGTTTTAGACGCTATGTCCGAATTGGCGAATATGATCGTCGGCAACGTCAAATCGATGCTCGAAACCGAATTAGGTCCGCTGGGGCTCAGCATTCCCACCGTAATTTACGGACGGAACTATCGCGCGCTCAGTGGCGGCGCCCGTGAACGGCTGGTGATTCCGTTCGAATGCGAGGGGCACCGGATGGATGTCAAAATCTGTCTGATCGAATGCCATGATTCGGCGGGGACGGGCGCGAGATTCGCCAGTGCTCTCCACCATCATTGAGGGTATAGTCTCTCCAGCCTAAACTCGAGGGATATTCCTGCCGATTGACCCGGTGAGGCAATTGTTTTCGGATCGTCTCTGCTGAGGCATAAATGACGGAAGTCCAAGTGCGGAGTTCGCTGGATGGCGCGGGAGGCATGCTCGTTGCCGCCAATGGCCAGTCGAATCCGGACAAAGTCCGAAGCGGCCTCGATGAGGTGACGCGGCTTAAAGGCCAATTTTTGGCCAGCCTGAACCACGAAATTCGCACGCCTCTGAGCGGAATCGTCGGCATGACGGATCTCCTGCTCGAGACCACGCTCGATGAAGAGCAGCGCGAATACGTGACGGCTTCGAAATTGTGCGCTGAGAATCTGCTCGAAGTGCTCAATGCGACTCTCGAATTTTCCGCTCTGACGGCCGGCAGCGTCTCCCTCGAGGAATGCGAATTTAATCTCGAAGAAACGCTCGAAGCGGCGGTCGCCGAACACTTCCTCAAAGCCAAGAGCAAGGGCCTGCGCCTGTATCGGACATTCGGCGACTCCCTTCCGGAAACCATTGTCGGTGACGCGCCGCGGATGCGCCAACTGCTCTCGCATTTGCTGGGAAATGCGGTCAAATTCACTCCCGCCGGCCACGTTGAATTGCGTGCGGTGACCGATCGGTGCGAGGGCGGCGGGGAGCGGCTCAACGTTTCGATCACCGACACCGGAATTGGAATTGCGCCCAATCAATTGGGTGCGATCTTCGAGTCCTTTCAACAGATCGACGGTGGACTTGCGAGGGCTTATCCCGGACTCGGCCTTGGTCTGGCCATCGGTCACAAACTCGTCTCGTTGATGGGCGGCACCATCCACGTGGAAAGTAATGTCGGGCAGGGAAGCCGGTTCGATGTCAGTCTCCCGCTTCGTGTTGTCGAGTCGGTCAAGATTCCCAGCCCTCCGGTTCCAATCGCTGAGCAATGGGTGCTGGTCGTCGAGGACGACAACGTCTCGCGCACGGTGGTGAGACACATGCTCGCGCAGCGTGGATATCGGGTAGACTGCGCCGCGAATGGTACCGATGCCATTGAAAAGGCGGGACAAAAGGCGTTCATCGCCATCCTCATGGATCTGCAACTGCCGGAGATGAGCGGCATTGAGGCGATGAAGGCGATCCGCGAGGGGCCGCTGCACGCCGAGACGCCCGTGATCGCGTTTACGGCCAATACCGCCGACGAATACCGTGCCATGTGCCGCAAAGAAGGGATGCAGGGATTCCTTGGGAAACCAGTCAATTCCTCAGAGTTGCTGTCGACACTTGCGCGTCTAGCGCGTTAAGTCCTTCCTATTCTATAGTTTCCACCTGGTCTCCCAGTAACCCCATCGCTACCCCAAAGCGCGTTCACAGCTTTTCAATATTCTATAACTCACGTCTATTCATCAACTTACCATCATCCACCCCTCTTGCCGCTAGGCAGGCGGATGGTATCGTTTGAATCAGAGAGTCGCAGTGTGCGGCGATTGAGGGCTGAGCACGGAATGAAAAACCTGCGTGTGGATACTTCCGGGGAGAGTGAAGAGGTTTCGACAGAGAGGACCCTGAGCCTGATCAG
Source organism: Bryobacteraceae bacterium (assembly GCA_036502165.1). Lineage (GTDB taxonomy): Bacteria > Acidobacteriota > Terriglobia > Bryobacterales > Bryobacteraceae > F-183. The sequence goes on along the minus strand of DASXZC010000337.1, from coordinate 9,954 downwards.
ACGCCTGATCGAAAAGATCGAGCAGCAGTTGGATTTGACAGATGCGAAGGGGTCGATCGGGGATTACATTAAATTGCTGCAGTTGCAAAAAGAGCTCGAGGAAAAACGCTTCCGGCGAATCGAGGTGAAATGGGTGGACGACGCCGATTAAAACCAGACGATCCGAAAACACTGACCCGAAAAATTCGATATCAGCCGCTGCCCACGCAGCGGCTTTTTCATTTATCGAAGGCCCGCTTCAAGGGCTACTCGGGGCCGGTCGGATCGGGCAAGAGCCAGGCACTCTGCCAGGAAGCCATCCGGATGGCGTACGTCAACGCCGGACGGACGGGATTGGTCGGAGCGCCAACGTATCCGATGCTGCGGGGAGCGACGCAGGCGGCACTGCTCGAGACGCTCGATGAGAATCGGATTCCATACGAGTGGAATAAGTCGGAGAACAATTTGTGGTTCCTCGATTGTGGGTCGCGGGTGTTGCTGCGTCCAGTCGAGGATTATGAGCGGTTGCGCGGAACGAATCTCGCGTGGTTCTGCGTGGATGAGCTGACGTACACGGCCGAGGAGGTTTGGACGCGGCTCGAGGCAAGGTTGCGGGATCCGAAGGCGACGCGGTTGGGCGGCTTTGCGGCATGGACGCCGCGGGGATTCGATTGGGTGTACGAGCGGTTCATTGCGAATCCGGTTGAGGGATATGATATGTTCCTTTCGAAGCCGTTCGAGAATCGCTTTCTGCTCGATCAGGTGCCGGATTATTACGAGCGGCTCAAGCGGAGTTATGACGCCCGGTTCTATCAGCAGGAAGTGCTGGGCGAGTATTTGAATCTGCATTCCGGGCAGGTGTACGCCGCGTTCGACCGGACGCGGAACGTCGCCTCGGTGAAGGTCGATCCGATGCTGCCGCTGCGTTGGGCGCTCGACTTCAACGTCGATCCGATGTCGTCGGTGGTAGCGCAGATCGCGGGGAGCAAAGTCCTGGTGGCGGATGAAATTTCGTTGCGCCGGGCGACGACGATCGATGCGTGCGAGGAGTTCTGGCGGCGTTATGGGACGCACGCCGGCGGCTTGATCGTGTACGGCGATGCGACCGGCCAGAGGATGCAGACGAGCGGAGCCACCGACTACCAGATGGTCGGCGAGTTCATGCGCCGGCATCGTGTGCAGGGCTTCCGCATGGAAATCGGATCTTCGAATCCGGCGGTGAGCGAGCGAGTGAATCTGGTCAACGCGCGGCTGCGCAACGCGGAAGGGGAAGTGGCGCTGGTTATGGATCCGCGATGCAAGGAATTGATCAAAGACTTCGAGCAGGTCAGCTATAAGCCCGACAGCGGAGTCGTCGACAAGGAAAAGGATCCGAGGCGGACGCACTTGTCCGATGCGCTCGGGTATCTGGTTTGGCGGGAGATGCGGCCGAGGCCGCCGGTGGGGGATCAACCATACCGGTTGTTCTAACAAGCGAAGCAAATTCGAGGAGAGAGCGAAATGGACATCAGCAGTCTTGTGGAATCGACAGTGGGCGGCCTCACCGAGAAGGCCTTCGTGCAACGAGAACATCCCGAATACATGTCGCGGAAGCGCGTGTGGAAGTTGTACCGCGACCTTTATGCGGGCGGCCAGCGGATCCGGGACACCGCTTCGGAATACATACGGCCGCGTTTCCGCGAGCCATCCGATGTTTATCTCGAGCGGCTTTCGAAGGTATTTTACGAGAACTATATCGGATCGATCGTCGACTGGTATGGCGCGACGCTGTTCCGCCGCGAGCCGGTGTTGACGTTCACGGGCGTCAATGAGCCAGGCAAGGCGTTCTTCGGCACATTCATCGACGATTGCGATCGCAAGGGGACCAATCTCAGCGACTTCCTGCGCAACCGCTTCGTGGATGCGCTAGTCGGCGGAACGAGCTACATTCTGGTGGACTTTCCGAAAGTCGAAGTGCCGGTCGAGACGCGCGGCGCCGAGGATCAGTCAGGACGCTCGCGGGCCTATCTGGTCGGCTATACGGTCGACGACCTGATCAACTGGCGTCACGACGCCGAGGGCAATTTCGAGTGGGTCGTGCTGCGGACCACGTCAGTCGAGTCCAATGATTCAAAGGACGGCGAGTGGAAGCACGTCACTCACTATCTGTACTACGACAAGCAGACCTACCGGATGTTCCGGCAGACAAGCGTCGGCTACGGCGGAGGCGGCGCGATCGAGCAGGTCGACAGCGGATATCACGGCCTCGCGAAACAGAATCGTGTGCCGCTTTTCCGAATGCAAGTTCCCGAAGGCCTGTGGTTGTTGAACCGTGCCGGATCGCTGCAGCTCGAGCACTTCGAAAAAGCGAATGCGCTCGCGTGGTCGTTGACGATGGGGCTGTTCGCGATGCCGGTCGTTTATACCGATCGGGAGTGGAAGCAGATCATCGGCGAGTCGTACTTCATCCAGCTTGCTCCCGGTGACAAATTCGGATGGACTGAGCCGGAGGGCAAGGTCTACCAGATCGCCGCCGACAATCTGACTCGCTTGCGTGACGAGATTTACCGAATCACGTATCTGGCGCAGCAGGGCGGCTCGCTGGGAACTAATTCGAACCAGTCCGCGGCGAGCAAAGAGCGCGACTTCGTGACTACGCAGGAAGTGCTGCGCAGCTACGGCGACGTGATCAAGGATCTGACGCGGCGGGTGCTGACGGCTGTCGACGAAGCCCGCGAGGACGACCTAGAAATCGCCGTGTCGGGCCTCGATGAATTCGATATCGGGGACTTCTCCGACGAGCTGGCCGACGCGACCCAGTTGTTGGCGATCGGCATCGAGTCGCCGACCTTGAAGAGCCAGATCTACAAACGCCTGGCGTTGAAGTATCTGTGCGACGTCAAGCAGGACATCAAGGACCGGATCGTTTCGGAAATTGATCAGAGTTTCAACAAGCCCCAGGCGTAGGCGGGGCGGAACAGAACAACAAAAGGAGACGACATGGAAGAAACAAATATCAGGGACATCGTCCGGGCCGCGGTCCAGGAATTCACCAAATCCGAAGTGGCTCGACAGGAGCCGGCGTACAAAGCCGAACTGATTGACGAGCGCAAACGGCGCGAGCAGCTCGAGCAGCGCGTGAATCAATTGGCCGAAGAGGCACGGAAGAGCCATGCGATGGCTGAGCAGGCCGAGCGTGAGAGCATCGTCCGCGCCGAGCTGCAACGGCTCGGTGTGGCGAAGGTCGACCTGGCGTTCAAAGCCGTGCGGGACGACATCAGCCGCGGCGACGATGGACGCCTGGTGGCCAACGGCGACCAAGGTGAAATGCCGGCGAAAGAATTTCTGAAGCAGTTCGTGGCTGAGAATCCCGAGCTGCTGCCGAGCCGGATTTCCGGTGGAAGCGGCGCCACGGCGAGCGGCCGGGGATCCACTCCCGCAGCGGCTGGAACGGTCGATCTCGATAAATTGCGGCCGGGCATGAATCCCGAGGAACTGGAACGGATCCGCGCGGAGATCTCGCGTGTGGCGGCCCAGACCTTACGGGGCCAATAACGAATTGAGCGGGGTTCCGCGCGATCGGCCTTGGGTGGCATCGGCGGACCAAGCTTTCCTGATACCGGCATGTGCCGGAGCGGCGGACGGGCGGGCGATCCGCTGCTGACACAACGGGGGCGCGTGCGAGATGAATCGGCGCGCCGGGCCCGCTCGAAGCAACTTTTGAAAACTCAAGAAGGAGAAAGAAATGGCAACAATTACGTCAGCCAATGTGGCCAGTGCGATCGTCAAACTGGTCGCCGTGGACGCGCTGCCGGCTTTGATGAGCAACCTCGTCATGGGGAACCTCGTCAATCGCGATTATGAGCCGGTTCTGGCGCAGGCGGGAGATACGGTGAACGTGCCGATTCCGCCGACGCTGGTCGCCAACAACATCGCGGAGGGCGGAACGGTACAAACGCAGAACCCGAACCTGGGCAACGCGCAGATCGTTCTGAGCACCCACGCGGAAGCGACGTTCCAGATTCCGGACGTCACTAAAGTGTTGGCGGTTCCGGACCTGCTGAAGCTCTACATGCAGCCCGCGGTGATCGCGCTTGCCGAGAAGATCGAGACGGATTTGCTGGGCTTGTATGCTCAGTTCACCTCGAACACTCCGGTTGGCGTGCCGGGCACGGCACTCACCGAGGCGGTTGTCGATCAGGCGGAAACGACCTTGTTTACGGCGAAAATGCCGTCGAGCAAGGCGCGTTATCTGGTGGTCGATCCCAACACGTATTCGCAACTGCGTCAGATCTCGCGGTTCAGCGAATACAACAGCGCCGGTGAAGCCGGTTTGCGGGCGCTGGTCGACGGCGTGGTCGGAAAGATGAAGGACTTCTACATTTTCCGCTCCCAGTTGGTTCCGAAGACGGGCACGAGCCCGGTGGCCACCCACAACATCGCGTTCGGCAGGGACGCGATCGGACTCGTGGTGCGCCGCTTGCCCCAGCCGATTCCCGGCACCGGCGCGATCGCCGAATACGCCGAGCTTGGCAACTTCGGCATGCGTGTGACGATGAGCTACCAGCCGAACACGCTGGCGCAGCAGTTCACGGTCGACGTTCTGTACGGTGTCGGCGTGCTGCGGAACAGCTTCGGCGTCCGCGTCGAAAGCTAGACCGGATCGATTCCCTCCCATGGGTTCCTGGCTCCGGCCGGACCCTTTCTTTGAACGGGGCGTCCGCCACCGCGGGCGTCCCGATTTTTAGCGACGTTTCATTATTTCCGAGGAGGCTGTTTGTATGGCTGCTGTTGTGACTGGTTCGAAGACGGTGACGCAAGGGGTCGCGCCGCACCTGTCGGCTGCGAAGCTGACCACGCTGCTGGCGAACTCGATCGAGAATTCCACGGTCGGCGATCTCAAGTCGATCCTCGACGCCTGCCATCGCATTGCCGGTGGCGTAACGGTCGGCGTGACGATCGGCACGATTTTAAAGTAGGCCGGCCGCTGGCTGGCCCTGACGAGTTGGTTTGGTTGGTGTGGTGTGGTTGAGGTGGAGCGCCGCGGTGTGGGAACCGCGGCGCTCATTTTTAACGGGGCGTCCGCCACAAGCGGATGCCCCGATTTTTTCGAGGCAAGTCAGGTTGGAGGAAAGACATGGATTTGAGGGATTTTTTCAAACGAGTACGAGACGTTGAAGCCGCCATCTCGGACGAATATCCGATGGTGGTGAGCTACGCGACGCCGGATGGCGGCAAGGCCGGCATCACCACGGAGACGCCGCGATCCGTTGCGGCGACGCTGATCGCCGAGGGGCGCGCCCGCCTGGCGACTCCGGAAGAAGCGGCCGCCCACCAGCAAAGCGTGCGGAACGCGGTCGAGCAGGTCGAGAAAGCGGCGCTCGCCGACAAGATCCAGGTGGCGCTGGTTACCGACGCGGATCTCGAAGGCTTGAAGCAGAAGACAAAGACCCGGAAGGGCTGAAACGAGGAACACCATGGCGTTACTGACGGATGGAAGTCCCAACACGGTGGGGTCGCTCAAGGCGATCGAAAGCTCGATCGCCGATGTCGCGGCCATTGAAATGATCAACGTGGATGTCAAGATGGGCGTCGCGGTCGAGGAGATCAGCGAATCGCTGATGGTGTACCTGATTCAGCTCGGCTCGCAGGATCCGCAAGCGGCGTCGCGCCGCGACCTCGGCGTGAGTACGGTGGTGGTCACGGCTCCGCTGAAGCGGTGGCACGCGCTCGATTCGATCGCCTTGGTTTACCGCGACGCCTATCATAATCAGCTCAACGAGCGCTATCTGGCGAAGTGGAAATACTTCAATGCGGTCGCGGCCGACGCGCGCCAGACGCTGCTCGATACGGGCATCGGATTGGTCAACCAGCCGGTTCCGAAAGCACCCGTTCCAATCGCGGGACTGAGCGTCGGGCAGTGGAATCCGGCATCCTACATCGTTCAGATTGCCTGGGTCGACGCTCTCGGAAACGTCGGCGCGCCCAGCGATCCGATCACGGTTCAGCTCTCGGCCGGCACCGCGCCGACCGTCACAGCGCCGGCGCCCCCCGATGGGATTGCGGGATGGAACGTCTACGTCGGGCCTATCGGATCGGTGCCCATCCTGCAGAATTCATCGCCGCTCGACTTCACGACACCGTGGATCGCGTCGTTGACGGAGCCGGCCTCGGGAACTCCTGTTGGCACGGGACAGAGCCCGGACACATACATCCTGAGTAGCAACTGTTTTTACCGGAGGTGAGAAATGGCGAAAATCGCTAGCGATTCCACGTATCACGTGGTCCAAATCATGACGGATACCGACACCGGCCTTACACCGATGGTGGCGGAGTTCGCGCTCGAGGCCGGGCTGAGCGAGCCCGTGCTGAAGGCCTCTCACATCCTGCCGCGCAATGTGTCGCCGGAGTTGGAAGAGAAGAGCACTGGCGTCCAATATCCGGCCTTTCAGGTGTATTGCGAGAAGGTCCACAACGCGCTACGCGAAAAATTCCGGACATTCTCGGGCACAGCGCGGCTGACTGTGGAAGTGCGCGCCTCGCAGGACCGGCTCGAGAATCTCGAGCAGCGCCTGGGCATTTACGTCGACAGCGTGACAGCGGTGCTCGACGCCAACCGGGGCGATTGGGGATTGGGAATGTTTTTTACGGGCGGATACGACATCGCGATCGCTCCGGTGCGCCACGGCGGCCGGAACTTTCTGCAGATCGCCAAGGTGTCGTTCGACGTCCAGGTCAGTCGAGATTAAGGGCGGAGGAACAAACAGATGAGTTGCTATATCAATTCGAACGACAACCGGTTCTATGCGGCGCTCGAGACGGTGTTCGGCACCGCGGCCTCGATTGTCGCGCAAAATCGTTTTCCCGCGGATCACCTGCATCCGAAACAGCAAACGGAGCGAGTCAAACGCCGCGACAAAACCGGCACGCGAACCTTTCAAGGACTTCCCAATCAACTGCGCCAGCAAACGGCGTTCAGCTTGTCGACGTTCCTGACGACCTGGGCGAATCAGTCGGCCGTGCCGGCGTATGATCCGCTGTTCGAATGCGCGCTCGGCAATGCCGGTCAGATCTGGGCCGGCGGAACGATCGCCTCGGTGTCGAGCGGATTGACGCTGACCTTCACCGCTGCTCATGGGCTCAACGTCGGCCAGGCGATCAGCTTCGGCGGAGAGCTGCGCTTCGTGATCGCCATCGCGAACTCGACTACCGTCGTGATCAACGCGCCCTTCACCGGCACCGTTGGATCAGGGGTCAGCATGGCTCCGACGGTCACCTATAGCCTAGCGACCGATTTGCCGAGCGCCACCATTTACGACTATTGGAGCCCCAGCACGGTCGTGCAGCGCATGCTGATCGGCGCCGCCGTCGACCGCATGCGGATTCGCGTGAACAACGACTTTCACGAATTCGAATTCGCCGGCCCCGCTAAAGATCTGCTCGACAGCGCCAGCTTCCAATCAGGTCAAGGTGGACTGACGCAGTACCCTGCGGAGCCGACCGTTGCCGGCTTCAACTACACAATCGTCCCCGGGCATCTCGGAGAGATCTGGCTTGGCACGCCGGCGAGCCGCTTCTATACGATCACGGCCGCGGAGCTAATGCTCACGAACAACATCGACATGCGCGCCCAGGAGTTCGGGCTCGACTCGCCGGTCTGCTTCACCGCCGGCCAGCGCGACGTCGAGCTCGGCTTCGAATTGTTCGAGCAGGACAACGCGGTGACCAAGGCCTTGTACCAGGCCGCGCGCCAGCGTTCGCCGATCCCCGCGATGTTCCAACTCGGCAACCAGCCCGGCCAGATGTTCGGATTCTACTTGAACGCGGTGGTCCCGCAGGTTCCTGAATTCGACGATCGCGAAGCACGGCTGCAATGGAAATTCACGAACGACAGAGCGCAAGGGAGTGTCAACGATGAACTGTTCATCGCCTTCGGTTGAGCCGGTCAATCAATACGTCAGCTACTCGGAACATGATTCCGAATCGGCGCCCGGCGTCCGCTATCGGATCGCGCGGATGTCGTTCGCGCGCCGGCTCGAGTTGGTGCGTAAGGTCCGTGATCTCGCACAGAAGATCGAGTTCCTCGATGCCGGCACTGGCGCGCAGGATCGCATCGAACGCTCGGTACTCGGCGGAGAGGTCGACCGCTTGTATCTCGAATGGGGACTGCAAGCGGTGGCCGGTCTCACGATCGACGGCGAGTCGGCGACACCGGCGCTGTTGATCGAAAAAGGCCCTGAATCATTGGCCCGCGAGATTGCCGGACGTATCCGCGCCGAGTGCCATCTCAGCGAGGATGAACGAAAAAACTGATCGTCGCCTTTCATTTCCATCGCTCCCGCCAGGCCGGCTGGAAGTGCGACGCATGCAGAAGAAACGGCCTGGATCGGAAGCGCCGCTGCGGCTTCTTGAAGCCGAATGAGCGCGGCCCGCTCGTCACGGTGTGGACCGGCGGAGGCGTGGGAGTGACCGAGTGTCCGAAGCCCATCGTCACGTCATTCAGCCTGATGTGCCTCGAAGGATTCTTCGCCTCGAGACTCGGCACCGGCGCAACAGACAGTTGGAATTCGATCTGGGCGAAGGTCATCGACGCCTGGCACGTACTCAGTGCAGAACTGCGGAAGGAAGAGCAAAATGACTAAGAACGAAGCCCTCACGGACTTGGCGGCGGTGCTGCGCGAATCGCCAGCATCGCTGCCGAGAGTCGAAAGCGGACCCGCTCCGCTCACGCCCGCGCAAGCGTATCGGAACTCAAATCAGACGCCCGCACAGAGCTCGAGCGTGTCGTCGTTGTTGACTCAACTACTCCCGTCGCTCACCGGATCGGGCGCGAGCTCGGGCTTATCCGCCGCATCATTGCTCAGCGGACTGGTGAGCGGAAGCTCTGCGACCTCATCGAGTTCTTCAGGACTCGCTGGAACGATCGGCAGCGCCATCGGCGGCGGACTGTCGCCCCTGATCACAAGCTTGGCCGGACTCTTCGGCGGAGGCAGCAAGAGCACGCCGGCTCCGCTGCCCTTGTACTCGGCGCCACAATCAATCCAATTGCAATCGGCGGTTCGAGGCGGAGTCGTCTCGAGCGCGGACTCGAATCAAGCCGGCCTGCCGCGTTCGAACAGCTCCGCCGGCCAGCCGCAACTCACCATGAATATCCAGGCGATGGATTCGCAATCCATCATGAATCGCAGCAGCGACATCGCGTCCGCAGTGCGCCAGGCGATGCTGCAGTCTCATCCGATCAATGACGTCGTGGCGGATTTATGAGCACCTTTCCGACTCTCAAAAGCGGCGCCGTCGCACAATATCCGGCCCAGCGTGCAGTGTCGAAGACGACGTGGATCGGCCAGTTCGTCGACGGTTCCGAGCAGCGCTTTCGCCACGGAGCCGCGCCGCTGCACAAGTGGACCGTCAACCTCTCGCTGCTCACTGAGAAGGAAGTGGTCGCGCTCCGCGAGTTCATCGTCAACATGAGCGGACGCTTCGAATCCTTCTCGTTCACCGATCCGTGGGATGGCACGACCTACGCGCACTGCAGCTTCGATTCCGACACGAACGCGATCGAATGGCTGGGCGAGAACAACGCGCGTACGCAACTGATCATCCGCGAAAACAGGAGCTGACACAACCATGCTGGTCTTTCCCCAACTCTCGAGCGGAGCGAACGTCCAATATCCGCTAGTGCGATCCGACGCCTCGCGCACGGTGATCAACACGCTCGCCGACGGATCGACGGTTAAATTCGAGGACGTCTCCGCGGTCCGCGTCCACTGGGCGCTACAGCTCAATTCGCTCGATGGCGCCGAACGTCTCGCGCTTGAGGAACTTTTCCTCGCGACCGAGGGCCAACTCAATTCGTTCACGCTGCTCGACCCGGCGAGCAATCTGCTCGAGTGGAACGAGGACTTCAGCAAGACCGCCTGGGTCGCCGATCCGCTGATCGGAAAGACCGGTAGCATTGCTGATCCGCAAGGAGGAACGTCCGCCTGGACCGTAACG
>DASXZC010000336.1:0-8028 GCA_036502165.1 Bryobacteraceae bacterium | reverse complement strand
ACTAGGAAGGTGAATTTGCCGTTCCATTCATGGGCCGTGTGGCCCAGGCTCCAACCTGTGTAGAAGGGGCCGAGCGGGGTTTCCGCGACGAAGGCGATTGTGCCGTTTTGGCGCCAGGTCGTTTGTTGCTCCGCTAGTGAGTAGCCGCCGGTTTCGTACCATCCTCCTAAAAACAGATTGCCGCCGAGGACTGCGGGGAGCGTGCCGATGCGGTGTAGCCATCCGGCACTTGCGTAGGCGATGCGGTCGCCGCGGAATTCGTCGAGTCCGTAGGCGCCGAGACGGAGGGGGCCGCCGAGCGTGAATTGCAACGGCACGGGGAGTTGGTTGCCGAAGCTCGAAGCGCCCGTCGCGAGGAGGAATACGCGATCCTCTCGCGTGATCGGATGGAACCAGGAGGCGTCCATTTTTACGAGTGGAAACCGCGAGGACACGGGGGCGTCGAAGTAGTAGCGGCCGATGGCAGAGATGCGGAGTCCGCGAGAGGGGACTTGCTCGCTGTCTTGGCCATTGTGCGTGAATTGGAGTTTGGCGGATTTGACGACGCCGTCTTGACCCGCGAGAGGGACGAAGCCGGTTTGAACGTCGCCGCCGATGCGGCCGTAGTCGACGCCGAGGCGGACTTCGTTGTTCAAAACGGTCGTGTAGCCGAAGTCGAAACCCACGCCGGCCTGGCGAATGTCGAAGTCGCCGCGCGGGCTGCCTGACACGTAATAGAACGATTCGCGGCGATCGAAGGCGGCGCGAGGAGCCCAGAACCAACCGGTTCCGGCGATCGGATGGTAATACTCGACGGCGGCGAGCGTGTGGGATCCGATGCTGAGATCGGCGCGGAGTTCGGCGTTCTGACTGCCGACATCCATAAAGACGAAGCGGGAGTTGACGGTGAGCAGCGTGCGTCCGGCGGCGTCGCCGCTGACTTCCGGATTGACGTAAATGAAGGGCGGCCCGTGGAGCTTACCGAAGAGAGTCACGTCGAGGGTCTCGCTTCCGTCGGGATTGGTGCGCGACGAGTAACCGGCGGAGTTGTAGAGTCCGGTGCCGATCTCCCGAAACAAAATGGGGTCGATTTGTTTGGAGTCGATGGTGCCTTTGCCGGGTGCCATGGCGGCCGTGAGGACCTTCTCGAGGCGGTGATCGGCGGAATGGGTGCCTCCGCTGACTTCGACGTGTTGGAAGCGGGGAGTCGACTGGATGCGGCTGAGTTCACGAGCCTTCACGAAGGCGTCCCAATCGGCGTCGTTCAGGGCGTAGGGGAGCAGACGATTCTTTTGCGCATCCGCGCCTTCGATCCCTTTGGCGATCAGAGTCGCGAACTGGGCGTAGTCGGTACTCGAGAAATTTCCGACATCGGGAGTGATGACGATCTGCGCCTTCTTTTCCGATTGGCGTTCATTCTGGACGATGGCGATGCTGACGGAGCGGCCGAGGACTCCGAGGCCTTGAATCTCGTCGGGCTTCAAAGCTGCCACCGGAAGGACGCTGGCGATGACGATGTCCGCTCCCATGGCGCGGGCGGAGTCGACGGGTAGGTTGTCCACGATGCCGCCGTCGACCAGCACTTGCCCAGCGAGACGGACGGGCTCGAAATATCCGGGGATCGCGGAGGAGGCGCGCAGGGCAAGGCCAAGCGGACCGTCCGAGATTTCGATGCGATCGCCGCTGACGAGATCGGTCGAGATGCAGCGGAAGGGCGTGGCGAGTTTGTCGAAGCTCTGGTTGGCTGGGATCGAGAGGAAGAGGCGGTCGAGGAGCAGATTCAATCCGAAACCGGAGGTGACGCCGGAAGGTCCGCTGACGCCGTGCTTGAGGCCGAGTTCGTAATGGTTGGGGAACGCGAGGCGATCCTGCTTGCGGCGGAAGCGCAGGTCGCTGAAGGGCGCGTTGCCGCGGAAGGCGGCGTCCCAGTCGATGCCGCGGATGAGCGTGTCGACATCGGTGGCAGACAGGCCGGTGGCGTAGGTGCCGGCGATGAGGGCTCCCATGCTGGTGCCGGCGATCGTGTCGACGGGGATGTGGTGACGCTCGAGCCAGAGCAGGACGCCGACGTGGGCGAGGCCGAGGGCTCCGCCACCGCCGAGGGCGAGGCCGATTTTCGGACGTTCGCCGGCGTGCACGATCAGGCAGGTAGTTATGAGGACGAGGATCCGCCGGAGGGTTGGCATGAAGAACTCCAACTTATCACGATTCCTCATGGATTTGAACTCGTTCAATATTCTCTTGACCGGGGAATGGGTTCTCCGTATACTGTAGTTGAACGTGTTCAGAACTGGTTCAACTATGCACTTCCTCTACAGGCTTAAGCGGCATCCGATCCCGATGGCGGCGGACTTCCGGCACTCGCTGGTGATTACGTATGCGTTCGATGCTGCGGTGCTCGAACCGCTGTTGCCACCGGGGCTGGCGCTTGATACGTGGGGCGGATTTGGATTCCTGGCTATCGCGCTTGTGGATACTTGCGCGATGCGGCCGGCGGGGCTGCCGAGGGCTGCGGGCGTCGATGCGCATCTGGCGGGATATCGAATTTTCACGCGGCTGCGCGGGGCGGAGTCGTTGCGAGGTTTGCGGATTTTGAGGAGTGAGACGGATCGGTTCGCGATTGCATACGTGGGCAATCTGTTGACGCACTATCAATACCATCTGTCGCGAATCAGCGTTGATGAGGATCAGGGGCTGCGTTGGAGGATTGATTCCGAGGGCGCGGATCTCGATGTGCGCGCGGACTTGGATTCGACGCCTGCGCGTCCACCGGAGGAGTCGCCGTTCGAGGATTGGCGGCAGGCGCGGAGGTTCGCGGGTCCCCTGCCCTACACGTTCGATTATGAGCCGGAAACGGATTCGATTATCCGGATCGAGGGCGTGCGGAGGAATTGGAATCCGAGGCCCGTGACGGTCGAGGTGAGGCGGTGCGGATTCCTCGAGCAGGGGCCGTTTGCGAATGCTCGTCCACGCTTGGCGAATGCATTTTATGTTTCTTCGATTGCGTATGAGTGGAAGCGAGGGGAGGTGGCGCAATGCTGCTGATATTGCGGTTGAACTGGCCGATGTACGCCAAGGCCTCGTGCTTCGCGGGACTTTTGATATTCGGCGCCTCACAGTTCGATGGAGCGGCGCGGGCGGCGATGCTGCTTGCTGTCGGGCTCACGTTGTTCTGGAGCGCGGCATCATTGGGAACGTCGTGGTGGATCTATGATCGGGCGCGCCTGTATGACCTTCGATGGCTCGAAAGGGATCCGGGGGATTGGCTGAATTTGCACAATGGGCTCGATGAAATGGACGCGGCGCTGCGCGGCCGTTATGCCGAGTCGGAGAGTTGTGTGACGTACGACATCTTCGATGCGGCCGAGATGACGGAGCCGTCGATCCGCGAGGTGCGGCGGCGGATGCATTCGGCGCGGGATGCGCGTGCGAATTGGCGTGCGCTGCCGGCGGCGAATCAGACGTTCGATACGGTGTTCATCGTCTTTACGGCGCACGAATTGCGGAGGGCGGAGGCGCGCGAGCGTTTGTTCCTGGAAGTCCAAAGGGTGTTGCGCGATTCGGGGCGGGTGGTGCTGGTCGAGCACTTGCGGGATCTCAATAATTTTGCGGCTTTTGGGCCGGGGGCGTTTCATTTTCTGAGTCGACGGGCGTGGCTCGAGGCGGCGCATCCGGCGGGGCTTGTGTTGAAGAGCGAGGCGCGGATGACTCCGTTCGTCCACGCGTTTGTGTTCGGTAAGAGAGTGGCCGAGGGAGCGGGGAGGGCGTTATGAAAATTTCAGTTCATGTGCAGATTGCGGGAATCTTGCTCATCGCATTGGGATTGGCTCACGGGTATTTCGAACGATATTTCGGCTGGCGGAAGGAGACGGCCCAGTTAAGTGTCGTGACGCGGCAGATCTTTTTTCTACACTGCTTTTTCATCGCGGTGGTGCTGATCTTGATGGGCGTTTTGTCGGCGGTGTATACGGACGACATACTGCAGAAGGGTCCGCTGGGGCGGGCGGTGTGCGGGGCGCTCGCGGTGTTCTGGATCCTGCGGTTGGGCGCGCAATGGTTCTTCTATGATCCGCAAATCTGGAGAGGATCGCGGTTCCGGACGACGATGCATTGGGCATTTTCAGTGTTGTGGATTTACCTGGCCGGCACGTATACGTGCGCATGGTGGAGTTGAAGTCCTCGGGCTTTTTGTCGATTTAAGGCAGCAATTAAGGTACGGCCCTTAAGTCGCCTAAGGTAGTTCCCTCGGCGGAACTACTCCGAGGTTCTATTCATCCAGTTCCAAATACCTCCGATCAATTTGGTGGAGGACTATGAACAACACCTCAAAATCCATTCTCCTGGCCGGCTTGTCCGCGGTTGCCGCGTTCGGCTTCGCCGACCCTGCTTCTCTCGCGGCACAGACGGAAAAGATTGAACCCAGAGTCGCAAAACCCGGCACCGTGCTCACGATCACAGGCCGGAGTTTAGACAAAGCGCACGTCTCAGAGGTCTTTTTGACCGACCATCGCTTTGATATGAAGGTCAAAGTGATTGAACAATCGGCCGAGCGCATGCTGATCCGGATTCCGCCGTTTGCGAAACCAGGGCGGCTGGAACTGCTGATATTGACCGCGGGCGCCGCACCGGTTTACCTGGAGCAACCGCTTTACATCCAAGTGGTCGGCAGCGATGAAGAACTGCCGCCGCCGGTGGACGTTTCGCATCATAAGAAGTCAAAGCCGACTGTAGAGGTTGCGTCGACTGGAACCACAATCCCGGTTCCGGTGAACGGAGCCCCGCCTGCGTCGCCGGCCGTTTCGGCGGAGCTCGAGAAGAGCGTTGTGCCGCTGAAGCCGAAGCATGTCGTGGAGACGGCGAGTGCCGCTCCGCCGACGCCAGCGCCGGTGCCGGCTGCTGTTCATACGCAGAGTGAGGCCGTGCCGACGGTGGTGACTCCGCAGATGACGCAGGTGCAGGCGAGGCCGGTGGAGATCCCGATTCCGCCGCCGCAGCAGCAGCATCAGCAGGCGCCGCCTCCGCAACAGACGATCGCGCCGACGCCGCAGCCCGCGGTGGCGACGAATAAAGTGCCGGCGTCAGAGGAGTCGGTGTCGATTCCGGCGAAGGTCATGCAGAAGACGGCGGTCCGATTCCCACCGGCGGCTGCTGCGCAGCACATTGAGGGGACCGTGGAACTGATCACGGTCGTGAAGGCGGATGGCCATGTGAAGGACGTGAAGGTCGTCAAGGGCAATCCGTTCCTGGTGCAGGCGGCGGTCAGCTCGGTGCGGGAGTGGGTGTATGAGCCTGCTTATCTGCACGGCAAGCCGATCGAGAGCGAAGTTTCGATCGTATTGAACTTCAAACGTCCTGAGTAGATTTTCTGAAGAGAGGGAGCGGTTTCGGCCGCTCCCGTTCGTTCCCGCCCCGATCCTCATTCCACCCAAATCCTCGCCCCATTGAGAGTTGTTAACCAAACTATTTTCAGTTTAGATTCAGCATTTTACAAGCAGATCTTGTCACTCGTCGGGCAAGTGTGCTAATAATAGCTCGGATAGCTTTGTGTTTCCTTAGCTATCTGAATGGTCAGTGATCCGGGTTCCTGAGGGGGCTGAGGATCAACGGAATTTGAGCGCCGCTGACGCCGGACTTCCCGGTCCGGAACCGCGCTTGAAGTGTACCAAACGTGAATCAACAACTGGAGGTTGTAATGAACATCCGTCCGCTCTATGACCGCATCGTGGTCAAACGGATCGAAAAGGACGTCGAGAAGGTGGGAGGCCTGTTCATCCCCGATAGCGCCAAAGAAAAGCCGCAAGAAGGCGAAGTGGCGGCCGTCGGCAAGGGCAAGCGTCTCGAGGATGGCTCGGTGGTTCCGCTCGATGTGAAGGTTGGGGACAAGATCCTGTTCGGAAAGTATTCGGGAAGCGACATCAAGATGGATGGCAACGAATACCTGATCATGCGTGAGGACGAAGTCCTCGGCGTGATCGACTAATCCGAGGGTCTGAAGCGTTTCTTAATCAGAGTAGAAGAAGAATTTTAGTAAGGAGATTCCCCCATGGCAGCAAAGCAAATCGTTTATAGCGAAAGCTCCCGCCAGGCCATTCTTCGCGGTGTCAATCAGTTGGCCGACGCCGTGAAAGTGACCCTCGGCCCGAAGGGCCGCAATGTCGTTCTAGAGAAAAAGTTCGGCGGCCCGACCATTACCAAGGACGGTGTCACCGTTGCGAAGGAAATCGAGCTGAGAGATCCGCTCGAGAACATGGGCGCGCAGATGGTACGCGAAGTGGCGTCGAAGACCAGCGATATCGCGGGTGACGGCACGACGACGGCAACGATTCTGGCGCAGGCCATCTTCCGTGAAGGCGTGAAGTCAGTGGCCGCGGGCGCGAACCCGATGGCGCTGAAGCGCGGCATCGAGAAGGCCGTTGAAGTGGTGGTTGCGGAAGTCAGCAAGCACTCGAAGCCGGTTTCCGGTGACATGATCGCGCAGGTCGGCACGATTTCCGCTAACGGCGATTCGACGATCGGCAACATCATTGCGGAAGCGATGAAGAAAGTCGGCAAGGACGGCGTCATCACGGTTGAAGAATCGAAGACCATGGTGACCGAACTGCAGACCGTCGACGGCATGCAATTCGATCGCGGCTATCTGTCGCCGTACTTCATCACCGATCCGGACCGTATGGAAGTGGTGCTCGAGGATCCGTACATTCTGATCCACGAGAAGAAGATCTCGAACATGAAGGATCTGCTGCCGGTACTCGAGCAGATTGCGCGTTCGGGCAAGCCGCTGCTGATCATCGCCGAGGAAGTGGAAGGCGAGGCGCTCGCGACTCTGGTCGTGAACAAGCTGCGCGGCACGTTAAATGCGGCGGCGGTGAAAGCTCCGGGCTTCGGCGATCGCCGGAAGGCGATGCTCGAGGACATCGGCATCCTGACTGGCGGCAAGGCCATCATGGAAGAAACCGGTATCAAGCTCGAGGGCGTTCAACTGAGCGATCTCGGCAAGGCAAAGCGGATCACGATCGACAAAGACAACACGACGATCGTGGATGGCGCGGGCGTGCAGAAGACAATCGAAGGGCGCATCAAGCAGTTGCGCGCGCAGATCGAAGACACGACGTCCGACTATGACCGCGAGAAGCTGCAAGAGCGGTTGGCGAAGCTCGCCGGCGGCGTTGCGGTGATCAAAGTCGGCGCCGCGACCGAGACCGAGATGAAGGAAAAGAAGGCCCGTGTCGAGGACGCATTGCACGCGACTCGCGCGGCGGTTGAGGAAGGCATCGTGGCGGGCGGCGGCGTAGCATTGCTGCGCGCTTCGACGACCATTGCCGACCTGGGCCTGACCGGCGACGAAAAGACGGGCGCGGAGATCATCCGCCGTTCGTGCGAAGAGCCGGTGCGTCAGATCTCGGGTAATGCCGGATACGAGGGTTCGATTGTCGTAGAGAAGATCCGCTCGAACAGCGAATTCAACTACGGCTTCAACGCTCAATCAGGCGAGTACCAGGATCTGGTGGCGGCTGGCGTCATCGATCCGGCGAAGGTCACGCGCTCGGCACTGCAGAATGCGTCTTCGATCAGCGGCTTGATGCTGACGACCGAAGCGATGATCTGCGAGATCCCCGAGAAGAAGCCAGCCGGTCCGCCTCCGGGCGGCGGTCATGGTCCGGAGATGGACTACTAGAAAGCAGTCCTCGTCTTCGTTTGGAAAAGGCCCGTTCCCGAAAGGGGGCGGGCTTTTTTATTGAGATTTTTTCGCGCGATCGCGCACTAATTGAGCAGGTGAAGTACGACAACCTGCTCAAGACGATCTTCTTCGATGCGATGCCGGCGTTGTTGCGGCTGCTGCATTGCGCTCCGGTGCTGGAGTATTTGAATGTGGAATTTCCGCCGAGGCACAAGATGGTGGCGGACGTAGTGGCGTTGCTGGCGGACGGGAAGATTCTGCATCTCGAGTTTCAGGTGACGAATGATCCGGATATGTTGTGGAGATGCTACCACTACTACGGATCGATCTCGCAGCGGTGGCCGAAGGCTGAAATTATCCAGGTCGTGATC
>DASXZC010000335.1:0-4901 GCA_036502165.1 Bryobacteraceae bacterium | reverse complement strand
CCATGTACATGCGCTCCGATTGGATCGGGTACGTCCCCTGATTGCTGTCGGCTTCGCCGTGGATCAGCAGGATCGGAGCCTTGATCTTCTGGGCGTTCATGAAGGGCGACATCCGTAGATACGTCTCCGGAGCTTCCCACAACGTGCGGCGTTCGCTTTGGAATCCGAATGGGGTGAGGGTGCGGTTGTAGGCTCCGCTGCGGGCGATGCCGGCCCGGAAGAGGTTCGAGTTGGCGAGGAGGTTGGCGGTCATGAAGGCTCCGTAGCTGTGACCTCCGACGCCGACGCGGTTGGGATCGGTGACTCCCATTTCGGCGGCCTTGTCGATGGCGGCTTTGGCGCTCGAAACGACCTGTTCGATGTAGGTGTCGTTGACCTTGTCGATCGATCCGACGACGGGCATGGCGGCGTTGTCGAGCACGGCGTAGCCCTGGAGCAGGAAGAACAGGTGGGAGGGGCCGGTGATCGAGAGGAAGCGGTTGGTCGATCCGCTGATCTGGCCGGCGGTGGCGGGATCGTCGTACTCGAGCGGATAAGCCCAGACGACGGTCGGGAGCTTGGTTCCCGGCGTGTAGTTCGGGGGCAGGTAGAGCGTGAACGACAACGGCACGCCATCGGCGCGCTTATACGTCACACGCTGGCGCTTGATGGCGCGCAAAGCGGGTGCGGGATCGGCGAAGTGGGTGAGAGCGGTGAGCTTCGCGCCATCGTGCAGGAAGTAGTTGGGCGGCTCGGTTTGAGACTCGCGGCGGGTGATGAAGCGGGCTCCGTTGTCGTCGAGGACGGCGACGACTTCCTCATAATGACTGTCGTCGGCCCGGAACAATTGGGTCGTCTTTTGTTCTTTGAGATCGAGCGAATCGAGGAACGGATGGTCGCCTTGTGGGGAGGCTCCGAGGCCTGTGAACAAGAGCGAATCGCCAGATTTGACGGCTACGGGCTGGCCATTGGGGCCGGGCTTGGTGACGACGGATCCGACATCCTTATAACGGTCGCGCATATCGCGGCTGACGATCGTCTTCGGAGCCGCATCGGGGTGTTCGAGGTCGATGAGCTCCGAGTGGATCCAGCGGCGCTTGCGTTCGAGATCGGTGACCATGGCGAAGGCCGTGCCATCGACGAAGGACGCGTTGATGAAGCGGTTCTGCACTTT
Organism: Bryobacteraceae bacterium; assembly: GCA_036502165.1. Lineage (GTDB taxonomy): Bacteria > Acidobacteriota > Terriglobia > Bryobacterales > Bryobacteraceae > F-183. The sequence continues at coordinate 3,748 of DASXZC010000335.1, read as the reverse complement.
GAACTGCTCCTGCGGATCGCCTTTGAAGGGGGCTTTGAGAGCCATCACGCGGTCGCGATTGGGGACGTTTTCCTTGGGATTTCCGCCATCGAGGGCTTCGACCCACATGAGGGTGCCGTTCTGATCGGCGCGCCAAACGAAGTCGCGGGCGCCGACGGGGACTCCGTCGACGGGGACGCGATCCTCGAGGGGGAGGCTCGCGACGTTGCGTTCGATCTTGCCGCTGCGATCCCAAATTTCGACTTCCTTCGGGAAGGCGGAATAGAGGTGCAGATACGTGTAAGGCCGGTGGGCAGTTGTGACGAGGAAGTGATGGCCGTCGGGCGAAGGCGCGGCGCTCGTGTAGATGGCGGGCTTGCCGAGGGGTGTGGTCTTGCCGGTCGCGGTGTCGATGAAGGCGAGCTGAGAGGATCCGTAATAGTCGAAGCACTTCTCATCGAACGCGCTCGAGAGGGCGTCGGGATTGGTCCAGACGCCGGCGGCGTGGCCGGAGACTTCCTGCACCTTCGGACCGAGCGGGACTTCGGGTTTGACGGGGGCGGGTCCACGATTGGCGGGGGCGAGAGAGGCGAGGATCGTCTTCGCATCGATCCAGCGGACGGGTTGCGGGAACATGGCGTTGATGCGCACGCCGTCGATTTTGTGGACTTGCCCGGTCGCGGCGGAGCCGATCCAGAGTTCGATGGAGTTCGAAGTCGTGTTGGTGAAGGCGAATTGGGATCCGTCGGGGCTCCAGCGGGGTTGGCCGAGCTTGCCGTTCTGAGGCGTCGCGATGCGGGTTTGGGCGCCATCGGGGAGGCGCATGAGGGTGAGGGATTGGACTTCGCGGCCGGCGTGGGGTCCATTGGTTTTGGGGTCGAGGCGGATGCCGGCGAGGCGCATCATCGGCTGGGCGAGATCCGCGATGGGCGGGTAGCGTGCGGGCTCGACGAGGAGTGCGTAAGCCTTCGAAGGGCTGACCGAAAGTTGCGGTGTCGCGGGCGCGTGTAGCACGTCGAGGACGGCTTGCGGGGGTTTCTGATACTCGACATCGGCGGCGAGGACGAGGAGTGGGCAGGCGGCAGCGAGGAAGAGGGAGGAGGTCATGGTAATGAGCTTGAGGCTCCTTTCATATCTGAATAGCTAGTGTACGATTTCGGGGGCGCGGGCGGGGTTCGGGGATAAAATATAGCTATGGTATTCACTCTCGAGGAAGCAGAGTCGCGGTTGGGGAAGCTGCTCGACCTGGCGCGGAGCGGTGAAGAAGTGGTCATTACGCGGGACGGGAAGACGGTGGCGAAGCTGGTAGCAGCCGGTCAGGAATCGGGCAAACTGCGTCTGGGCGCGATGAAGGGCGAGTTCTCTTATAAAGAGGGCTGGGACAAGCCACTCACCGACGAGGAAGCTGACGCGTTCTGGGAGGGGCGCTGGTGAGCCGAGGGGGTCTGCGCAGGGCTCGCTAACGTGCAAAGGCCTCGCCGAGGCCGAGGGTTTGCGCATGCGATCTCCGGCGACGCCTGCTGACCCACGACGAAAATTTCACGCAGAGGCGCAAAGACGCCAAGTTGGCTCGAGGTTACTTTGCGCCTTTGCGGCTTGGCGTGAGACATCGCTACGATGCTTCGGTTCTTGACCGACGGATCACAATAAGATCATGAGCTGGAATGAACCGCAGTCGCTTTTTGAATCCTCAGGGGGACAGGCGCGGCCGCTCGCGGAGAGGTTGCGGCCCAAGACGCTCGATGAATTTGTCGGGCAGGAACATATCCTCGGGCCCGGTAAGCCGCTACGGTTGCGGATCGAACGGGATCAATTGGGTTCCATGATCTTGTGGGGTCCGCCGGGGGTGGGGAAGACGACGCTTGCGCATTTGATCGCTAAGGCTACGAAGGCCGATTTCGTGCCGTTTTCTGCCGTGATGAGCGGGATTAAGGAAATCAAGGCGGTTATGGTCGATGCGGAGCGGAGCCGCCATATGGGGCGGCGGACCGTCATCTTCGTCGATGAGATCCATCGGTTCAATAAAGCGCAGCAGGATGCGTTCCTACCTTATGTCGAGCGGGGGGACATCGTCTTGATTGGGGCGACGACGGAAAATCCTTCGTTTGAAGTCGTGGGGGCGCTGTTGTCGCGCTCGAAGGTTTATATCTTGCGGGCGTTGACGGTCGAGGAGATCGTTACGCTGTTGCGGCGCGGACTCGCGGAGTTGAACGTCACGGCATCCGACGAATTGCTCGAGCAGATCGCGCTCTATTCGAATGGCGATGGGCGGTCGGCGTACAACATCCTCGAATTGGCGGCTGCGGCGGCGGGGGAGGATGGGGTGATCCCGCAGCAGGCGGTCGAGGATTCGATGCAACGGAAGATGCTCCTCTATGACAAGACCGGAGAGGAGCATTTCAATCTCATCAGCGCGCTGCATAAGTCGGTCCGGTCGAGCGATGTGAATGCGGCCTTATATTGGCTGGCGCGTATGCTCGAGGGTGGGGAGGACCGGATGTACCTCGCGCGGCGGCTCGTGCGGATGGCGATTGAGGATATAGGGATGGCGGATCCGAGGGCGCTCGAGCAGGCGATGGCGGCGCAGCAGGCCGTGCATTTCCTGGGGATGCCGGAGGGGGATCAGGCGTTGGCGCAGATCACCATCTATCTGTCGGTCGCGGCGAAGTCGGATGCGGCGTACAAGGCGTTGGGGGCGGCTCAGGAGATCGTGCAACAGCGCCAGGCGGATCCGGTTCCCATGCAGTTGCGGAACGCTCCGACGAAGGCGATGAAGGGCTGGGGGTATGGCAAGGGATATGAGCATGCGCACCGGTTCGAGGGGGCGATCAATACGATGGATTGCCTGCCGGAGGCGCTGGTAGGGACGGAGTTCTATCATCCGCTCGATCGGGGGGTAGAGAAGCGGGTGAGGGAGCGTTTGTTGGAGATCCGGGAGGCGCGGGAGAAGGCTCGGGAGGGCGAGGCTTAATTTCTTTCGCCGGCGGGTGAGAGGAGTCGGGGGTTCGGCGCACTATCTTGCTAGATGCAGGAACCTTTGTTGCTCCCGTTTGGGGGATTGGCGGCTGGGATCGCGGCCGCTACATGGTTGAACCGGCTGGGGATCGAGGGATTTTCTCCGGCCGAAGGGTTGTGGGCTTTTGTCGCGCTGGCGTTGATCTACGGGATCGCCCATCGGTTTTCTCGGTCGCGCTGGTTGCTGCCGTTGTGTCTATTCCTGGCGATGATGGCGGGGGGGATCTGGCTCGAGGCGGCGAGGCGGAAGGGGCCGGCTCCGGTGCTGAATGCGGAGTCGGGGGAGACGCTCGTGCTGGCGGGGTGCGTGGTCGATCCGCCGGTATTTTATGAGCACCGGTCGCGGTTCCTGCTCGAGATCGAGCGCGGGGCGATCGTGCAGGTGTCGCTGTACTTCAACAACGACACGGATCCGGCGCCGGATCTGCGTTATGGGGAGAAAGTCGAGTTCGAGGCGAAGATCCGGGCGCCGCATAATTTCCGCAATTATGGATATTTTGATTACGTCGATTATCTGGGGCGGAAGGATATATATTGGACCGCGTCGGCGCGGGGGGATGTGCCGATCACGGTGGTCCCGGGGCGGTGCGGGTCGCGGTTTGAGTCGGCGATCTTTTGGATCCGGACGGGGGCGTTGGGGCGACTCGAGCGTTTGTTTCCTGGAGATACGTACGCTAACGGGATGCTGGCGGCGATCCTGATTGGGGAGACGAGGAAGCTCGATAAGGTGTGGACGGAACATTTCCGGCGGACG
>DASXZC010000334.1:0-9024 GCA_036502165.1 Bryobacteraceae bacterium | reverse complement strand
CCCGAAGAAGTCCCTCTGCGCCTGCAGCAAATTATGCGGCAGCCTTGCCGACCTGTAACCGTCGTAATACGACAGCGCCGAACTGAACGTCGGCACCGGTACTCCGTACCTTGCCGCTGCCGCGATCACCTCGCGCCAATTCGTCTGCGAGGTCTCGACTTCACTCGAGAAATAAGGATCGAGCAACAGATTCGCCAACCCGCCATCACGATCGAACGCCTCGGTAATCTTCTGCAGGAACCGCGCCCGTATAATACATCCGCCCCGCCAAATCTTCGCGATCTCTCCAAAATGCAGCGTCCAGTTGTATTCCTTCTGCGCCTCCCGCATCAATTGGAACCCCTGCGAATACGCGCAAATCTTCGAGCAATACAGCGCATCATGGATCGCCGCGATGAACTCCTTCCGGTCCCCTTTAAACTCCGTCCCCGGACCCTTCAACACCGCCGCCGCCGCCACCCGCTCTTCCTTGATCGCGCTTAAACACCTTGCAAACACCGCCTCCGCCACCGTCGGAGCCGGAGTCCCCATATCCAGCGCATTGATCGACGTCCACTTCCCCGTCCCCTTCTGCCCCGCCGCATCGAGGACAACATCGACGAACGGCTTGCCCGTCACCGGATCCATCTGATGCAGAATGTCCGCCGTAATTTCGATGAGGAACGAATCGAGCACTCCCGTGTTCCATTCCTTGAACACATCCCCAATCTCCGCCGGAGCCATCCCCAGCAAATCGTGCATCATCGAATACGCCTCGCAGATCATCTGCATATCGCCGTATTCAATGCCGTTGTGGACCATCTTCACGTAGTGCCCCGCGCCATTCGCGCCAATGTACGTAGTGCACGGAACTCCGCCAACCACCGGATGCCCCGGCGTCGCGCCTTCAATCGGCTTGCCCGTCCCCTCATCCACCTTCGCCGCGATCGCCGTCCAAATCGGCGCGATCTCATCATAGGAGGAAGGATCCCCGCCCGGCATCAAGGACGGTCCGAATCGCGCCCCTTCTTCGCCTCCCGAGACTCCGGATCCGACGAAACGAAAACCCTTCGCCGCCAAATCCTTCTCGCGCCGGATGGTATCGTTCCAATTCGCATTGCCGCCGTCGATGATGATATCGCCCGCTTCCAGGAACGGCAGCAGACTGTTGATCACCGCATCAGTCGGGCCGCCCGCCTTCACCAGAATGACGATCTTCCGCGGCCGCTTCAGCGATTTGACAAAGTCCTCGACGGTCTTCTCACCCGTCAATCCACCCGGAGTGTCCGTATGCGCGGCAACGAATTTCTCCATCGTTTCCGTCGTCCGGTTATAAACGGTGATGCGAAAGCCGTGATCGGCAATATTCAGAGCGAGATTCTGGCCCATGACAGCAAGGCCGACGAGACCTATATCGGAGAGTGAATTCACAGGATCTATATTCGCACGGCCTTGCGGCTACTGCGGCGTACCCTGATTCGGAGGCGGCTGATTCGGTGGTTGAGGCGGCGGTGTTGTCGTCGACGAGGATCCAAATCCTGACGATCCAAATCCACTCGTGGACGTCCCACCCGTCGATCCGCTCGCCCCCATCGGATTCCCAGGCACCGGTATTGTCGTCTTCGCCTTCGTGTAGTCGTAGACGAACTCCCACTCTTTATACTTCTTGCGATCGTTGTAAACCTTGATGCCGATGCCGCTCTGCACGCTCGCGACTCCCGCGATGCCCCCGCCGCCGAACGTCTGTCCACCCGCGGTCTGCGTAGTCGGCAACGCGCCCGTCGCCCCCGTGCTTCCACTCGCTCCAAATCCGCTGCCGCCAAACGCACTACCCGGATTCCGCAATTGATTGTTGATCGCATTCAACGCCGGATTGCCGGATTGCGTGGGATCCTGCCCAGTCTGCCCGCTCGCCCCATAATTCGGGAGGTTCTGCCCAATGATCTGCCCGCCATTATTCGGCTGCACACCGCCCGGATTGATCCCCGTCTGATTCGGGTACGAAGGCGGCAGGCTCGGATTGTAGCCCGGCTGTCCCGGCTGATTGTATCCACCCGGCTGTCCGACAGGCGTGAATCCCGGATTATTATTCGCCACCGCATTCGGATCGGAAATCGGATTCCCATTGGCATCGACCGCCTGCTGCCCGTTCCCAACACTTGCACCCGGCTGCATTCGCCCACGCCCATCGCTCGGCCGTATGCGCGTCATCGCGACATTGATATCGCCCGTGCCGCCGGTCTGCCCCGCAACCGTGGCGTTCTGATCCCCATTAATCGGCGTCCCGAAATTCGAATCGGTCGTCGCCGTCTGCCCACTCGCTCCCGTAGCTCCACTCGCGCCGCTTGCCCCATTCAGCCCATTCGCTTTCGGAATCAGCGAATCCGAAATCTGCCCGTTCGGACCCATGTGCAGCAAACGCCAATCATCCTTGCCCGTCATCGGATCCAAATACCGCCGCCGCAAAAACCGCATATTGTTGAAGCTCTCGAGTTCCTCGATCTTCGCCGGATACCGTTTGTTCTTGCGATAAAAAACTTCAACCGCCCGCGAGTACTGTTCCCCGCGATCAATGAGGTTCTGCTCGAGATGACGCTGGCTCTCAAACGCCACCCGCGGAATCTCCATATACAGCGCAATGAGGATCCCCGCCGCAACCAGAAACACGACCAGCAGCGCGAATCCTCGCTCACCCGCGCCCCGCCGCTCGTCTGTCCGGATGCTCGTCCTCATCAGTTCGACTTCGCCTCTTCAGTGAGCTTGATCGTCTGCCGGTTGTTCTTGACCATCGTGTCTTCAAGAACCGCCGAGTTGATGCCGATCTTCACGAGCTTGTATCTCTTCTTGATCAAATCGCCTTCGCTCGCGATATAGATGTCTTCATTCTCCATGAAGAACGCCCGCCGCTGATCCACGCCACGCGCCGTGTGGACGAATCCATAAAATTTCAACGGAATCGCCGGAGGAGGCGGCGCCGGTGGCGGAGGCGGCAATGGCGCAGGCTTCTCCGGCCCATAAATCGGAATCACTTTCACCGGCTTGATCTTCACCGCATCGCCCGGTTTGATCTCCTGGCCCGCTGCATTCATCGCGCCAAAATCGAACACGCTCCGTCCACCGCCCGTCATCGCGACTTCCTGCACCTTGTTCAATGCCGCGAACCGGATCGTCGGATCCGTCTGCGCAGGATCAATCGGATTATCAGGATCGATCTTCAACGACGGACGAAATTCCTTCACCGCCGTCAGCGCCTGCCGCGATCCCTGTCGCCTCGGCCCTCCCGGAGCCTCAGCCCTCTCCGCTCCCCGCGCCCGCACCGGCGCCTCCGGATCAGCCGTTCCCTTCGCCGGGCGTGTCGCCTGCGCCGTAGTGCTCGATGGCGCCGAATCGCTCGGATCGCGCATCACCCACCACACGATCAACAGCAACACCACCAATCCGCCCAGCGCCGCCAGTTGTTTCGGGTCCGCGCCCAGCGTCATCCCGAAGATCTGCTTCTCCTGCTTCGGAGCGCTCATTCGCCCGCCCCCGTCTGAAGCCCCGCCGCAGCCTGCTGCTGTTGTATGGGAACCGGCTTCTCCTTGACGAAAGTATCGAAGCGGATCGAGATATTCAGCAAGTCGCCCTTGCCCTGTTGCGGTTGCGCCGCCAGATTTTCGATGATCAACAGCCGCCTCGTACGATCGATTTCATTGACGAAATGCATCAGATTCGCATACGTGCCTTCATACGCCCCAGTGATGGACATCATCGTCAAATCATCCGAACCCTCGATCGGCTCGGTGACATAGGAATGTTCCTTCGGCTTCACGTTCGCCCGCTGCGCTGCCCCGACCAACTCACCCACGATGGTCGAATACGTCGTCGAACTGTTCAGGAAATATTGATCCATGAACAAATCGCCCTGGTCCCGTCCCAGCGAGACCTTCCCCGCCAGCGTACGCGTTCGCAGCAGTTGACTCTTCCGCTGCAGCACTTGCGTTTGCAGGTCCTGCAACTGCGCCTGCATCTGCTCCGGCGACCCGCCCGGCGGATAGAGGATCAGCCCGATCGCAATCAGATTCAACACCACCAGTCCGCCGAGAACCGCCTTCAGCGCGCCCGATGCAGTTCCGAATTGTGACAGCGCGCCGAGTTTCATAAATGTTGCGTGTAGTTGACGCTCACACGATAGCGATACAAAGGCTCATTCTGGGAAGGCGGCGAAAACGTATGCACAGTCGTCTTGCCAAACACCGGCGACGACTCGAGCCGCCGCAGCAGATCAAGAATCGGCGGCTGATCCTGCGCGCCCACGACCATATCGAGCAGCACCTGATTCTGACTCGTGATCTGCGGCAGCCTCACTGAAATGATCCGCACATTGAACGGCAGCACTTTTTCGAGATCCGCGAAGATCCGCGTCCAACTAATGCTCTTGCGATCAATCAGAGTATTCAAGAGGATGTTCCGCTCGAAGATCGCCTCGTTATCCGGCCGCCGCAACTGCTTATCGACCTTCGCCTGGTCAGCAGCCGTCGAGTGGATCCTTCCTTCGAGCTCCGCAATCTCCCGCCGCTCGCCCTTCAATTGGCTGCGTTGGCTGAAGAACAGGATCAGCAGGAATCCAAATGAAATCGTCAACAGTGCGGCCACTGCATAACCGGCCGCCAGCAGCGGACGATCTTTCCGGAACGGCTGGCTCGCGAGATTGATTGGAATCAGCATCGCCTAATTCGCACTCTCCAGAAATCCCATCACGCCCGCGTTGTACGGCCCCGGCGTCCCATAGCGCGATTGCAAAATCTCGAATGGAATATTCAACTCCTCCGACCACTTCCTCGCGAGTTCGCTCGCACTCGCGCCGAATCCGCACAACCAAATCCGCGCCGGACGTCCGCTCTTCGATTTGCCCGTGAACGCGTCTTCCATGTACGCAATCGTCGGATAGATCACCGCCAACACTTCTTCCTCCGCCAGCGCCTCGAGCTCCAGGCACCGCGCCATCTTGATCCTGCTCCCGTCGAGCGCCAGAATAGTCAGCGTCTTTCCCGAAAGCTTCACCAGCAGCGACAGCTCGTTCATCTTGATCAGATTCAAAGTCGCCAGTGCGGATGTCGTAACCAACCCCGGCTGATATCCAGCCTCCCTCAGCGGAGCTTCATATCTTCCTAAGATCTCGTACGCCACGAGCACCGCCACCACTTCGACTTTCTTCGAATCTCCCGATGGCGGCTGCGCATAAAAACTGACCGCCGCCGTTTCGATATCGAACGGCACTGTCTTCTTCATGCGGAACCGCACGAGCGCCTGCTGCTCTTCCGGCTTCGCCGGGAACGTATCGAAGTCGAGCACCTGCAGCCGCGACGAGTAATCCGGAAGTATCAACGCCGCCGGCTTGTCTTTCTTACCATTTCCCATCGAATCCGGGAACGTCTGCGCCAGCCCATCGGCGAACGCCTCGGGGATTTTGACGTTGTCGCTCAGCGGCGAAATCGCGAGCACTCCTTCAGCCAGCGCGCGGAACCCCGTACTCTCGGGCGCCGTTGGAACACCGTAGGCAATGCCCCCCGGTGAAATCTCAAACACATGGCCCGGCGGAGGATCCGTCACCAGCCGGCGTATGGAATCGACGAAGCTCATAGGCATCAACCACGCTCAATCAATGAACGTGACCTTGTTGACCTCCTTGAGCGTCGAAACCCCCTCGCGGACTTTCGCAATTGCCGACTCGCGCAGGAATGTCATCCCCTGTTCCTTGGCCGCGCGCTTGATCTCGCTAGTCGGACGTTTGTTGAGAATCATCTCGCGGATCGCTTCCGACAAATCGAGCAGTTCATGAATCGCCGTCCGTCCCCGATACCCCGTCCCGCCGCATTCAAAACAACCGCGCCCCTCATAGATCGGAATCGAGCTCCAAACCTCTGGATCAAGCCCGCTCTCGAGCAGTTGATCGCGCGTCGGCTGCACCTGCACTTTGCAATGCGCGCAAATGACGCGCACCAGCCGCTGCGCCAAAATGCAGTTCAGCGCCGAAACGAAGTTATACGTCTCGACGCCCATGTTCAAAAACCGCCCCAGTACGTCGAGCACGTTATTCGCGTGGACGGTCGTGAACACCAGGTGTCCCGTCAGCGCCGCATTGATCGCAATCTGCGCCGTCTCCTGATCGCGGATCTCGCCGACGAGAATCTTATCCGGATCATGCCTCAGAATCGAGCGCAATCCGCGCGCGAAAGTCAGCCCTTTTTTCTCATTGACCGGAATCTGCGTAATGCCTTTGATCTGGTACTCGACGGGATCCTCGATCGTAATGATCTTGTCCTCGTCGTTCTTGATCTCGCTCAGCGCCGCATACAAAGTCGTCGTCTTCCCCGATCCCGTCGGACCCGTCACCAGCACCATGCCGTACGGTTCTTTGATGTAGCGCCGGAACTTCACGATGTCCTGCTCGGCGAATCCCACCACATCGAGCGACAGCTTCGAGAACGTCTCGCTCATCGACTCTTTATCGAGCACGCGGAGCACGGCATCCTCGCCATGAATCGTCGGCATGATCGACACACGGAAGTCGATGAGCCGCCCCTTGTACCGCACCCGGAAGCGTCCGTCCTGCGGCACGCGCCGCTCGGCGATATCGAGTTCGCTCATGACCTTGATGCGCGAAATGATCGTCGAATGCCAGTCCTTCGCAATCGGCGGCATCGCGTAAGTCAGCACGCCGTCAATCCGATACTTGATCGCGACTTCCTGATCGCGCGTCTCAATATGGATGTCCGAAGCCCGCCGCTCGAGCGCGTTGAAGATCGTCGTATCGACCAGCTTGATGACCGGAGCGATATCGTTGTCTTCGCCCGTCATCTTGTCGATGGAGAGCGTCTCGTCCGGATTCTCCTCGTTTACAACGTCGAGCGTGAACCCCTCGGTCACTTCATCGAGCACGCGCTGCGACTGCTCGGTCTTCTTCAACAGATCCGCAATCTGCGAAAGCGTCGCCACCTTCACATGCAGCTTCTTATTGATGAGGATCGCCAGCTCGTCGATCAGATTCAGATTCCGCGGATCCGCCAGCGCGATATCGAGCGTCCCGTTCCTCGCCTTCAAAGGCACGAAGTTGTACCGGAACATCAAATCGACCGGAACCGAACTGAACAAATCGTGGTCGATCCGGACTTCTTTCAGGTCAACGAACTCGCAGCGATACCGCGCAGCGGCAACCTTCGCGTCTTCCATCTCCTTGATTTCAGACGGCTTCATCGGCGCGCGCGGCGGCGCGATAATGGGCGTAGCGGCAGTCTCTGTGGTTTCTGGCACGGCGTCTCTACCAGTTATGACGTATGCGGGGGCTTGAGCGTTGATTTAAAAGAGCGAAACCACTTAAGGACCGCCCGCGTAATGAGCTTCATGTGTAGCCGGTTGTCCGGGATCGCCTTCCTGCTTATGTCGATCACCTACGGACAAACGTCCCCGGCTACTACTTCAACCGAGCCCGTTTATAAATTCTACTCGACCGTCTTCGGCACCAGCGTCATCAAATCCGGCGGACTCACCGGCCGCGTCTACGCCATCGCACCCAACACCCCGAACCTCCCCTCCTTCGACGCCATGCGTCCCATCGCCAAAGTGTGGACCACCAAACTCGATATCCCGTTGCAGGACTTCACCCTCGGATTCCCCGGCGTCCCCGAACGCTTCGAATGGTTCGCCATCGACTACACCGGCAACATCTGGATCACCAAAGGCGGCCGCTATCATTTCTCACTAGCCTCTGACGACGGCTCCGCTCTCTTCGTGGATAACCGCCTCATCATCGACAACGACGGCATCCATCCCATCGTCGTCAAGAAAGGCGCCGTGCACCTCGGCGCCGGCCTGCATTCCATCCGAATCGCGTATTTCCAGGGCCCCCGCACCCAACTCGCACTCGTCTTCAAGGTTCAGACACCCGGCCAATCCTGGCGCATCTTCGACACCGAACAATTCAATCCTCCCCACGCCGAGCAATAACCCAGCTTTGGATTGAATCACTTGCGCAGGATTTCCTGTTGTAAATACCTTAGTAATCCACTAAACTAAAGTACTATCTCCAGGCTTATTGACCCGACCCCTAGGAGGACCCCTTGCGAGTTCGAGCACGATATCTACGTCTCATTACATCCGTCGCACTGTTCGCGTCCGCGACCTACGCCGCCAACATCACCGGCGGCGCGATCACTGAGAATACAGGACTTCTGAACAACACAGACGCCCTGAACATCTTCGGCAACAACTTCAGCATCACCTGGGCTGACCAACTCTCATCCGCCCCCGACCCCGCTGCCTGCGTCGCCACACCCACCTGCACCAACGACTTCTCTCAGATGCTCAGCGAAGCCTCTCCCGGAGGCCTCCTTCCGATCCTCATCACCTACAACGGAAACATCTACAACAAGCTGGGTGGCTACAACGCAACCCTCGACTTGACCATCTCGAGCGGAGCCTACACCGTACCCCTCTCAAACGTCGGCACCAACCGCATCCCCCTCTACCTGGCCCTCTGGAGCGGCGTCCCCTTCACCGTCACCGGATCCTTCTCCGTCTTTCAGGGCAGTACCCTAGTCGTAACCGACACCCTGAGCGGATTCGGATTAGCCTTCGGATCAAACGGCCCCAACACCGCCCGCGGACTAGGTCCTACGTCCTTTACCTACGCCTTCGGCGACGTCCCCGAACCCGCCACCCTCGGCCTGGTCGGAGCCGGCCTTCTCGCCGCCTGGTATCGCCGCCGCAACGTAGCGTGAATACCACTCGTTACTAATCAATGACAGGCGCCCGCCGCATCCAGTCCGGCGCCTCCCTCAAACCTCACAAAAATCTGACCCGGCGCCCCCGTCGGACCCCTCGGCATTGCTATACTGATAGTTTCTATGCCACAAATCGGAGACAGTCCCGCCCGGTCTGTTATCTTGCTCAAACCGCGCGGCTTCTGTGCGGGAGTCGTGCGCGCCATCGATGTCGTGAAAATCGTCCTCGATTTGTACGGAGCACCGATCTACGTACGAAAAGAGATCGTGCATAACCGCCACG
>DASXZC010000333.1:0-12390 GCA_036502165.1 Bryobacteraceae bacterium | reverse complement strand
AAGCGCGTACAATATGAGAATCCCCATGTCGAGAATCCTCTGTCTCCTCTTCTCCGCGTCCCTTCTGATGACCGCCGCGACGCCGCAAGCGCGCATCAAAATCGACACGGAGCGCGTCACCGGCCAAGTCGATCCGAACCTCTTCGGCAACTTCACGGAGCATCTCGGACGCTGCATTTATGGCGGAATTTTTGAGGAAAACAGTCCACTCTCGGATGCGGACGGATATCGCAAGGACGTCATGGACGCCACCCGTCAGCTCGGCGTGACGCTCCTGCGCTGGCCCGGCGGCAACTTCGTTTCCGGCTACAACTGGAAGGATGGTATTGGTCCCCGCGACCAGCGTCCGGTGCGCCCCGAAGGCGCCTGGGGATCGACGGAATCGAATCGCTTCGGCACCAACGAATTCCTCAACTATTGCGAACGCCTGCGCGTCGAACCTTACATCTGCATCAACGCCGGCCTCGGCACCATCACCGACGCACGCGATTGGGTCGAATACACCAACGAAACGCGCGATACGTACTGGGCTCAACAGCGCCGCAAGAACGGCCGCGACAAGCCTTGGAACGTCAAATTCTGGGGACTCGGCAATGAACTCGACGGTCCATGGCAGCTCGGACACAAGAACGCCGAGGACTATTCGAAGTTCGCGCTTGAGGCCGCGAAAGCGATGCGCCGCGTCGACAACTCGATCAAGCTGATCGCCAGCGGATCGAGCAATTTCGGCCGCAACGCGGACTGGGTCGGCTGGAATCGCACCATCCTCGACTATCTCAAGAACGACATCGACTACATCTCGCTACACACCTACATCGGCAACCCGACGAACGACCTCCAAAAATTCCTGGCGTCCGGTGAGGACGTCGACCAGCGCATCGAGGTTGTCGAAGGATTGATCCGCGCCGCTCAAGTAACGCAATCGAATCCGCGGCCGATCAAGATCGCTTATGACGAATGGAACGTCTGGTACCGCGCCCGCGGCGGCTCCGAGTTCGCGACCGGCAAGACCCGGCTCGAAGAGATGTACAACTTCGAGGATGCCCTAGCCATGGGGATGTTCTTCAACTCCTTCTTCCGCCACGCGGATAGTGTGAAAGTGGCGAACCTCGCCCAGCTCGTGAACGTGATCGCGCCGATTTTCACCAATGAAAAAGGGCTGTTCCTGCAGACGATCTTTTTCCCGATTGCAGAATACGGGAAGCAGCGCGGCAACGAATCGCTCGCTGTGTTCGTGACGTCGCCTTCATACAAGGTCGAAGGCCGCCCCGCGCCAGTGAAGACGCTCGACGTATCCTCCACCTACCGCGCCGCCGACGGAGCGTTGTACGTAAACGTCCTGAATCGCAGCGCCACTGACGACATTGAAGCGTCGATTGAGAATCAGACCGGCAAGCTCGGCGCGTCCGCCGAAGTCTGGCGGATGGACAACGCAAATCTGAAAGCGACAAACACGTTTGGCGACCGGAAAGTGCAGCCTGTTACGAAGACGGTGGAACTTGCGAGGACGGGTGCCGGTGCGCAGTTCATGTTCCCGAAGCACTCGCTGACGATTCTCAAATTGAGCGTGAAGTAGGGGGAGGATCGATGACAGTCGAACAGTTCGCCCAAATGGAAACGGCGGACAACCAAGCTTATGAGCTGGTGGATGGTGAACTGGTCTCCTTGGCAAGCTCAACTCCCTTGGAGTGCCTCGTTCGCGACCGGTTGGGACGTCTGGTCTGGTCTTATTTCGATGTGTTGCCGGCTACTGGCGGCGCAATTTTGGAACTCGATGTTCGCATCGCTGCGGACGGCGTGCGCAGACCGGACCTTTCCATCTTTCTCTCCGATCAGTGGCGGCAATTGAACGTCAGGCAAGTCCCCGTTCCCTTCGCGCCTACCCTTGCAGTCGAAGTGATTTCTCCCTCCGAGCATCTGATCGACGTCAGCCGTAGGGTCCGCGACTACTTGACCGCGGGAGGCCAGGAAGTATGGCTCCTCGATCCCGAGAACACTGAATTGCACGTCCGCACCAAGCTGTCGAGCCGCGTCCTCGAGGCGGGCGGAACGCTCGAGTCGCCGCTGCTCCCAGGATTCTCCGTCGCGGTAGAGGTCCTCCTCGCAGAGCGCTAGACAAGCCTCACTCCCGCGCCGCCAACCCTTGCACCCACGCCTTCGGAGTCGTCCCGAACGTTCGCTTGAACATCTCGACAAACGCGCTCGGCTGCATGTATCCGACTCGGTGCGCCGCCTCCTTCACCGAACATCCCGCAGCCAACGCCTCGATCGCGCGGATCAATCGCACTTGCCTGCGCCAGAATTCGAAATCGACGCCGGTCTCCTTGCGGAATTGCCGCTCGATCGTCCGCACACTAGCGCCGGCGCGATCACACAACGCCGCCAGCGGAACCGCCCGCGAGGGATCCTCGAGAATCGCCTGCGCTACCTTCAACGCGCGAGCCTCTACCGGCAGCCGTATATGCGTCGGCATCGGCGACGCATCCGCCAGATTGCGGATCAGCAGGTCGCGCAACGCGGATTGGTACCGGTTCCGCGTCCGCAATTGCCCGATCCGCACCGCCTCCACAATCAATTCCCGTAGCAGCGGCGTCACGTGCAGCACCGCGCAATCCTCGCGCGGCATCGATCCTGCGATCGACGGTCTTATATATAGCGACCGCATCGACACCGCCCCGCTCATATGGATCCCGTGAAATCTGCGCGCGGGGATCCACAGGCCGAAGCTCGGCGGAATGATCCAAAGTCCGTCGCTCGTCACTTCCATCACGCCTTGAATCGCGTAAATCAACTGGTCGCAGCCGTGCGCGTGGTTCGGAACATCTGTTCCGGCCGGATATTCATAAGCAAGCGTATTGATCGAAACGCCGGGTTTCGGATCGAGGAACCGGTTTAGGCCATCGTGTCGCAAGCGAGATATATTATGACGCGGCAACGCCCTTGCGACAAGCAATAAAAAGGCGCATCCTGGCTGAAGCATGCCACTCAATCAATGCCGTATCGTCGCCTTCGCCTCCATCGTCGACGTCGCCAAAGCTAAGGGGTTCTACGGCGGGACTCTCGGCCTCCGCTTACTCAGCGAAGAGCCGCCCTTCGCCCTCGTCTACGATGCCAACGGCACGATGCTCCGTCTCGGCATGAGTAAGGGGCCTCCGACATCGCGCGGAACCGTCATTGGATGGGAAGTCCCTGACGCCGCAGCTGAGGTAAGAGAACTGCTCGCCGCAGGCGTCACCTTTGAGCGCTACGGCTTCATGCAGCAGGATGAACTCGGAATCTGGACCACTCCCACCGGTGCGAAAGTCGCATGGTTCAAGGATCCCGACGGAAATATCCTCAGCATCTCCGAACATCCCGAGCATCCGGAACGCCGGTCATAATTTCGAGCCGCTCTTCTTCTCTTCGAACCGTACGCTCTTCAATGCGTCAATGCTCCCGGGCAGTTCCTTGCTCCCACTCGGAAACTTGTTAAATTGCAAAATGTACGCGACGATCTCCGCATTTTGCACTGGCGTCAATTTCCCCGGCCGATCCGCCGGCATCGTAGTTTGAATCTTCTCGAACAAATCGCCGACCGTCTGCCCGTTCCAATTTGCCACGAAATCCGCTCCCGCCAGCGGAGGATTCTGCGCCCCGCCCTGAAGCTGTCTGCCATGGCACGACGCGCACGCCTGTGCATAACCGGCTTCGCCCCGTCCCGCTTGATCGCCGGTATAAATTCCATCCCACACAGACGAAGTCGTCTGACCGATCATGCTCACGACAGGCACCAGAACAAGTGCCAACAACACGCGGATCTTCATGATTCTATGCTATACAATACGTTGTAATCTTCAAAAGAAAAGCCATTTCAGGAGTGTTTATGCAGCGTTCGAAGCCTCTTACTGCCGCTGGATTCCTCGTGCTCGCAACCGCCACTATCGCGACGGCCGCTCCCAGGTGCGATCCCGGCAACGGTGGCATCACTCTTCCCAAAGGATTCTGCGCGCAAGTCGTCGCCGACAATCTCGGCGCAGCCCGTCACCTCGTCGTCGCACCCAACGGCGACCTCTACGTCGCCCTGCAGGATGAAGGCGACGCCGGCGGAGTCGCCGCCCTACGCGACACGAACGGAGACGGCAAGTTCGACATAATCGAGCACATCGGATCCGGCAGCACCACCGGCATCGGCCTCCGCAATGGCTACCTTTACATCGCGCAGTTCAACACCGTCATCCGTTGCAAAATGACGCCCGGTCAACTGAAGCCTACCGGCCCCGCAGAGATCGTCGTCGAAGGACTCGAAGGCGTGCGCCAACACGGCGACAAAGGCCTCACCTTCGATGGCAAAGGATCCCTCTACGTCAATGTTGGCGCGCCTTCGAACGCCTGCCAGAGTCCCGATCGCCGGCCCAGAGTCAAAGGTCAGGATCCCTGCCCGCTGCTCGAGCTGCACGGTGGCATCTGGAAGTTCGACGAAAACAAGCTCGGCCAAAAGCAGACCGACGGCGTGCGCGTCTCGACCGGCATGCGGCAAATGCCCGCCATCACCTGGCACGATGGAGCCGTCTACGTCGTCATGAACAACCGCGATTCCCTCGACACCTTGTGGCCGGGAATGTTTACAGCGAAGGAAAATGCCGAGCGTCCCGCCGAGCCCATGTATCGCGCCAGCCAAGGCACGAACTTCGGGTGGCCGTACTGCTTCTACGATTACGGAATGAAGAAGCTCCTGCTCAATCCCGAATACGGCGGCGACGGCAAGACGGTCGGCCGCTGCTCTGAATTCAATCAACCGGAGACTGCCTTCCCCGCCCACTGGGCCCCTGTGGACGTCATGTTCTACACCGGCTCGCAATTTCCTGCTCAATATCGCAACGGAGCCTTCATCGCCTTCCACGGATCCTGGAATCGCGGGCCGATGCCGCAGGAAGGCTACAACGTGACGTTCCAACCCTTCTCCGGTGGCAAGCCCAGCGGTCCGCATCAGATCTTCGCAAGCGGATTCCCCGGCAAAGATCCGCTGATGAATCCCGATGACGCAATCGCCCGCGCCGATGGCGTCGCGGAAGGTCCCGACGGATCCCTCTACATTTCCGACAGCCAGAAAGGTAAAATCTGGCGCGTCTTTTATCAAGGCGGCAAGTAAGTCACAATCCTTCGCAACCCGCTACTATGCGTGTGGAGGACACTCGTCAACAATCATGGGACTCGAAGAACGCCGCCGCGTCAAAGAACTACAGGATGTGACCCTGCCCGGTCGCGTGAAGGAGATCGCGGAAATCTGCGGCACTCCGATTCCGTATGAAGTCGACTGGGATTCCATCAAGGACGACGCCCAGGCCTTGAACTTCCTCGACAACATCTCCTGCCATCGCCTGAATATGGCCCTGCGCACGATCTGCGTCGACGACATGGGCAAGGAAGCGGTTCGCGACGGCCTCAAACTGGTGAAGTTGAAGAACGTCAAAACCGCCGAAGAAGTCGGATTGAAATTCGACAGCGGAACGCTCGAGATGCACTGTGCCTACGCCCTCGGCGGATCCGCGCTCATCAGCGACAACGACATCTGCAAACTGTTGATCAAGTCGTTGTAGCGCTACTTCCCGTTCACGGAAAACGCGAGCAGCACGTTCCCCGGCGACGCGCCCGTGATCGCGTAGCCGGAGTTCACATACACCATCCCATCGACCACGGTCGCCCCCGGTCCATCGATCGCCCCGCCGTGCGCCGCGACCTTGTCCACCGTATCGAACTCGCGGATGGTGTCGTAATCCCAAATCACCTTGCCATCCTTCGCTGAATACGCGCGGAAATGCCCGTCCATCGATCCTGAAAATACGACACCGGGGATCACGGTCACCGCTTGCGACTGCGCCGGACTGCACGGCTTCCTGTCGCCACATTCGATCGGCTTCGCATACCAAAGTTTCTCGCCATCGGACAAACGGAGCGCAAATAGTCCGCCGCCCACCGCCGGATCGAGCGCCGACGTCACGCCCTGCTTCGCGTCCGGGGCGAGCTTCGTCTTCGCCTCCGACAATGCCACATAGGCTTTCTCGGAATCGACCGCCGGACCCCACTGCACACCGCCGACGATGCCGCCGCTACCCAGCTTTGTCTTCCAAATGACGGCGCCCTTTTTATCCGGATCGAGCGCGTACACCATCGCCGACTTCTGCGCCGCGATGATCGCCCGCTTGCCTCCGCCGAGCGACACCAGCATCGGCGATGCTCCGAAATCCGAGTCCGGCGACGCCTGGTTCGGGCAGTTGACCTCCGGAACTCCCAGCGATTTGAGCCCCAATCCGCAAGCGAAATTCCAAATATCGCCCGCCGTCATCTGCTGGAACCAGACGACCTTGCCCGACTCGAGATCGAGCGCGATAATCGAATCCGTCATCCCCGCGGCCGGCTCTGAATAGTTGTCGCCCGTCCCGATGTAGACGACTTTGTTCTTCGCGTCGATCGTTGGCGATCCCCATACCGCCGCTCCGGAAGGTCCGCGCAATTGCGTCCCCGCTGCATTTTTCTTCGTCGGCTTCGCCTCTTCGCCGATCGTGTAGGTCTTCCAGATCACCTTGCCCGATTTCGCATCGAGCGCCACCGCGCTGCCCCGGAACGTGCAGCACTCATACATCGGATTTCCGCCCGTTCCTTCTTCAAAGGACGACACCGGAACGTACAACCGATCCTCGTAAAACTTCACCGCGCCTGTTATGCGCGCCTCCGGATGCGCCTCGACTCGCGTCTTCCACACTTCGACGCCTGTCGCAGCGTTGACGCCATAGACGTTCGCGTGTCCGTCGCCGAAGTACGCAGTGTTGTTCTCGACCGTGACCGCCGATCGCACGAAGCTCTCCGCACGAAACACCCAATAAATACAGCCCGATTTCGCGTCGAGCGAATAGACCCGCCGTCCCGCGCTTCCCACGAAGATTCGTCCGCCGACTACTGTCGGTTGCGCATACGCCATTAAATCGCCAGGAAATCCGAAAGCCCATTTCAGCTTCAGCTTCCCCACATCGCCCGCCGGAAGCTTCGCCATCGACGCCGGTTGGAATCGATGATTCGAAGCATCAACGCCCCATCCGTTCCAGTGCGGCATCGACCACGGATCCGCAGGCATCTCACCCGGCGCACCCGCACAGAACGCCGACGCGGGAATCTCCGGACCCTTGCCCGACCCGACCCTACCGCCGCTCAGAAACTCCGCAATGATCTGCCGCTGCGGCATTGAAATGAGACCCGCCTGCGCCATCATCGCGCCCGTATTCATGGCCTCATTAATCCTGTCGGCGGTCATCTTCCCGAGCGCCGCCCGCACCGGCGCGCGTCCGCCAAAACCCGTATCGTGGCACGCCGCACAATATGCCTTATACAATGCCTCACCCGGCGCAACTTGTCCGTAAATCAAAGCGGCCCCGGTCATGAATAAGATGGCAATGGTTCGCACGGCGTCCGATTTTAGCAAACCGGCGCAAGAGCCGCCGGATATAATCAGCCCAATGACTCTCGCTCCCCTTGACCGCCAGGATCCCCATCTACGCGTTCATGCGGTGAACATCTTCGTCCGCGATCAGGAACGCGCGCTTCGCTTCTTCCTCGATCAGCTCGGCTTCGAGATCGCCTTCGACGCCCGCCTCCAAACCGGCCAGCGCTGGCTCGCCGTCGCCCCGCGCGATGGCACGGCAGTCCTGGCGCTTGTCGCCCCGCGCCCCGGATCCGTCGAATACAAACGCATCGGACGCCCCACCGGAGTCGTATTCGTCACCGAAGACGTCGCCGCAAAATTCCGCGAGTGGAGCACCCGCGGCGTCAACTTCCGCCACACCCCACGTCTCCGCCGCGTGAATTTCCGTGGAAAGTCCCCATCGGATCCCGCCCAGGCCCCCGTCTGGGGCGGCGTCTTCACGCGCTTCGAGGATGCCGATCACAATATCTTCGAACTGGTGAGCTTCGACGAAGTCAGTCGCGCCGTTGAAGCCCAGCGCCGCGCGGCCGCGGAAAAACTCGACCTCGAGCGTCGCGCCGCACAAGAACTGGAAATCGCCAAACGCGTACAAGCTCGCCTGTTCCCGCAGACCTTGCCTTCTTTGAAGACCCTCGACTACGCCGGCACCTGCATCCAGGCCCGGCAAGTCGGCGGCGATTACTTCGACTTCCTCGACTTGGGCCGCCAGCGTCTCGGCCTGGTCATCGGCGACATCGCCGGCAAAGGCATCGCCGCGGCATTATTGATGGCGAACCTGCAAGCCAACCTCCGCAGCAAATGCGCAATCGCGCTCGCCGAGCCCCGGAAGTTCCTGCAAGCGGTCAATCGCCTCTTCTTCTCGAACACCACTGAAAACGCCTACGCGACCCTCGTCTTCGCCGAGTATCACGACCGCACTCGAACCCTGCGCTACGCCAACTGCGGACATCTCTCTGCTCTTCTGTTGCGTCGCGACGGTACCGTCGAACGTCTCGAATCGACCGCCACAGTTCTCGGCCTGTTCGAGGATTGGGACTGCGAAATCGGCGAATGCCGCTTCGCCGCCGGAGATCTGTTCGTCCTCTACACCGACGGCGTCACTGAATCCGAAAACGACCAGGGCGAAGACTTCGGCGAACGCGGTCTAATCGAAGGCCTGCGCCGCCACAGCAAATTGCCGCCCTCTGAAATGCTCGCCGAGATCATAAAAGAAGTCCAGGAATTCGGCCCGCACGAGCAGCACGATGACATCACGCTGATCATCGCCCGCTGCCGTTGATGTTGCTACCCTGCAAAGAACGTGCCCCTCCCGCCAACCCTCGACCACTTCGCCCGCGACACTCGCTTCGCCCTCCGCTCCTTCGCCCATTACGGCGGATCCTACATCGGAGCCACCTCCATCCTCGCCATCGGCATCGGGCTCTCCGTAGCCATGTTCTCCCTCGTCGAAGCGGTCCTCCTCAATCCCCTGCCGTTCCCGGATCAGAACGACGTCCACATGATCTGGAAGACTGACCTGCACTCGAACGATCACCTCGTCGGCGAGCTCGCCTTCCCCGAGCTTGCGGACTTCCGAGCCAACATCCCCAACCTCGAACACGTCGCCCTCATTCCCGCTGCCCTCTATGGCAACGGACGCGTCCTTGAAACCGCCGGCCATGATCCTGTTCAATTCGAGACCTGCCCCACCACCGCCGATCTGTTCAAGGTCCTCAAGGTCGCGCCCGTGCTCGGCCGCGATTTCGAAACCAGCGATCAGGATCCCGGAGCCGCGCCCGTCGTCATCCTCTCCGATCGCGTCTGGCGCGAACAATTCGGATCCCGCCGCGACGCCGTCGGCCAGCTCGTTCGGCTCAACGGAATCGGCCACACCATCATCGGAGTCATGTCCCCCGCCGTCGACTTCCCACGCGGCGCCGGTCTCTGGGTGCCTCTCAAAACCGAGCTCCGCCGCGGAGCCACCTGGCTCATCGCCGTCGCCCGCATGAAGCCCGGCATCACGCGCGACTCCGTTCAGCAGGCCGCCGATCGAACTTTCGAGTTACAGGCGTCGGAGTTTCCGAAGGAATACACGCCCACACAACGCGCGATCGTCACACCGATCGCGGAATACCTCACAGGCTCATCCAAACCGCAGCTCCTGGTGTCTCTGTTCGCATCCCTCCTGCTCCTCATTTCTGCCTGCGTCAGCTCGAGCAATCTCTTCCTCTCGCGGACTCTCGTCCGCCGGCGCGAGGTCGCCACGCGAGTCGCCATGGGAGCCTCGCGTTCCCGCATCCTCTCCCAATTCGCAACGGAAGCCTTCATCGCGGCCGCCGCCGCAACGCTTGCAGGAACAATCCTCGCGATCGCTCTCATCAGACTGCTGCTCGCGCTCGCGCCCGCCGACATCCCGCGGATCGACGCCGCACATCTCGACCCTGGCGCCCTCGCCTTCGCAGCCGCGGTCACGCTCCTCGCGACGCTCGCGTGCGTCATCGGACCGGCGCTGATCCTCGAGAATAAGAACCTCGACACCATGCTCCGCGAAGGCGTCCGCACCGCCGGATCCCGCACCGGCCGCCGTTTGCAGAGCGTCTTCACGTTCGCCCAATCGGCCCTCACCGTGTCGATCCTCGCGATCGGACTGCTCCTGTTCCTGAGCTATCGCGCGATGCTGAACACCGACCTTGGCTTCATCCACCGCGACACGCTCACGATGAACCTCGCACTTCGCGGACCGCAAGTGAACCCGGCCGTCCGCCGCCGCTTCTATACGGAACTGTTGAACCGCCTTCACGCAGCGCCCGAGGTCACGAACGCCGCCGCCGTTCTCCTCCGTCCCTTCGAAGGCCCCATCGGATGGGACACCGAATACGCCCTCGAATCGGAAGCCGCAACGACGGACGTGAACCATCTGCCGAAAGCCAACTTCGAAGTCACAACGCCCGGATATTTCGATACCGTCGGCACGGCGCTGACCTCGGGCCGCGACTTCAATGATCACGATACCGAGACCTCCGACGAAGTCGCCATCATCAGCGAATCCCTCGCCCGCCGCATCCGCTCCGCCGGCCGCGAGCCGACCTCCGACCGGATCCACGTGTTCGGAGCCTTGCGCAAAATCATCGGCGTCACCGCGGACGCCCGCTATCGCCGCGTCGTCCAAACCGCCGATAACGTCTATGTGCCCTACCGCCAGTCGAATGCCCCGACGAACTATTTGGTCCTCCGCGGACGCGTCTCGCCTTCCGAACTCCTGGCAACGGTTCGCCGGACTTTGAAGGAAGTCGACCCCTCGCAAGCCATCGCCGGCGAAGCGACGCTCGGCGAGATGATCGACCGCAACACCGCCCGCAGCCGCTTCAATGTGTCGATTCTGATCCTCTTCGCCCTCGGCGCAATCGTCCTCGCCGCCGCCGGAATCCACAGCGTAGTTCGCGAATCGGTGACCGTACGAGCGAAGGAAATCGCGTTACGTATCGCCCTCGGAGCCACCCGCACGCATCTCGTCGCGCAAACGGGGAAAGGCACGCTCACCTGGGTCGTCCTCGGCGAACTTGCCGGAATTGCCGGAGCTCTTGCGCTCGCGCGCGCAGCAATCGATCTCCTCTACGGCATCTCTCCGATGGACCCCGGAGTGCTGCTCTCAGTTGCCGGATTCATGTTCCTGACAGCGGCGATCTCCTCGGCAATTCCCGCGTGGATCGCCGCCAGCCAGGATCCCCGTGGCCCGTTGCAATCCGATTAAGAACCGATGCCTCAAGTCCTGGTTCAGTTCAGTGAAGCAACTCTCAGGGCGATCGACCGCGTCGCCCCAGCAGCCCAGCGAAATCGCGCCGAGTTCATCAGGCGCGCGGTCAAAGATGCGCTCTTTCGATTCGACACAGAACGCATGCGAGAAGCATACAGACTTCAGCCGGACTCAATCGAGAATGCTGATGTCTGGGAGATGCCCGAGGAATGGAAAGACTAGATCTCGCGAGAGCGTCTGCCAAATCGAAGCATTAGCCGGTTTGATCGACGAAGGGAAATCAAGCCGTTGGTCGCGGATGCCGCTGGCAAAGCTCGCCAGCGGCATTCCGTCATCCGGCGAACCGGACTTACTTCTGCTGCTGAGTCAGGATCGCCGCCAGATCCTTCATACGATCTCCATCCGCTGGCGACTTCGCCGACGGAGCCGCCTTCTCAAGCTCAGCAGCCAGCCCTTTGAACTTGCCAGGATTTCCTTTCTCTCCGGACTTGCCGATCGCCGCAGTCAGATTTACCATCGTCTTCGCTGACAGCGAATTGCCGCGCGCCAATTGATCGACGTAAGCGCGCGCCACGATCAGGTTCGAGGGCCACACTGCCTTCGGCTGGTTTTGCACGTTCAGTTCGTCAAAGTGAACTTGATTCGACGCGTCGATTTCGTTTTGCGTGATGAACTTGTTCGGGACGAGACGGAACACGTCAACGCCGCGGGCGATTTCCGAACCGTAGATATACCCGTTGTACCAGTAAGTCGACCATTGTCCGCCCATCGCGCGTTTCGCGCCGTCGATCGGACCGCGGTCGAAATAGCCAACTTCAATGGGATGGGCGGCGTCGGTGAAGTCCACCAACGAGATCCCGCCCTGATACCAGGCCTGCACCAAGATGTCGCGTCCGGGGATCGGGACAATTGACCCGTTGTGGGCCACGCAGTTTTCAAATTCGGTCTGTGGCGCCGGCATCTTGTAGTAAGAGGCCAGCGTCAGCTTGCGGTCGGAGAGCGTGAAAATCGCGTCGGCGCCCCAGCTCATCGGATCCGTCTCGCGGCACCGCGGTTGTCCGCCGCCGCCCCATTCGTCGGTGAACAGGACTTTCGTTCCCGCGTTGTTGAAATTGGCCGAGTGCCAGTACGAATAGTTCGGATCGCTCACCGCGGCGATGCGGACCGGATTGACGGGATCGGAAATGTCGAGCAGGATGCCGTT
>DASXZC010000332.1:0-7497 GCA_036502165.1 Bryobacteraceae bacterium | reverse complement strand
CATTACCTCGGCTTCGCGGCCACTCAATGGCGCCTGTTCGAAAAGGAAGATCCACCACGCGTCAAGCCTTTGCTCTACCTGTACCGCGTGTTACTCACTGGGATCCATCTGATGCGGACCGGCCAAATCGAAGCCAATCTGGTCACGCTCAACGAGGACGCCCGTTTGCCGTTCATCTCGGACCTGGTCGCACGCAAGGTTCACGGCGTCGAGACTTCGACGCTCGAGGCGCCCGATCGCGACTTCCATCGGAACGAGTACAACCGGCTCACCGCTCTCCTCGAGCACGAGGCCTCACAGTCCAAACTGCCCGAGGAGCCGACCTGCCGGGAAGCCCTTAACGATCTCCTGATCCGCGTCCGCATCGCAGGTTAATACCCTCTTCCTGCCGACGCTCGCTGCTGCACATCCCGCCGCCGCACGGCGCCCGGGAAATGTTCGATCTCTACCGTCTTCCCCACAATCAACACCGACACCACATCGAACCGCACCTGCTCGAGCGGCACATTCGCGCGCCGCGCATAGTGCTCCCCCGCCGAAATCATCTTCTGATGCTTCTCGTGGCCCACATTCCGCTCCGGCGGCCCGTACTCCGCAGTCGATCGCGTCTTTACTTCGACCACTGCTAACTCTTCCTTATCCCACGCAATGAGGTCCGCCTCGGACTTCCCACCTGGAGGACGGTAATTGCGAGCCACCACGGTCATCCCTTGCTTCTGCAGCCAGCGATGGACCAGATCCTCTCCGCGCCGTCCCACGGCCTTGTCACCGGCCCATCGGCGCACCCGCGCCCGATTCCGTGCCCGATCAGCGAGTCGATACAACCACCTGAGCATTCTGTGCGGATTCCCTCACAACCTCCAGCCGCCACTCAATCGCCTTACCCCTCACGATGTAGCAGAGGTAGTGCTCCCAGAACCGGCGGAACCGCCGCGAGTGGTTGACCAGGAATTCGAAGCCCAGCAGCTTCCACAGACTTAGTAGCTTTACCCCGACAAAATTCTCACGAAATCGTACATGAGAATAATATCCGTACCCCGCGTTGTCCTCGCCGAAGTACCGGAAGCTGAAACTATTGAGGTGCCACTTGTGCGTCGGATCGCAGAACGAGCTGAAGTCCGTGTAGTGAGGAGTCACGATCGTGACCGTCCCGCCAGTCGCGACGAGCCTATGGAACTCCTCCATCGACTTCATAACGTCCGAGACGTGCTCGATCACATGCACGGCTCTCAGTTCGTCGAACGTATGGTCGCGAAAAGGATAAGGAAAGCGGTCGAGGTCGGCGATGACGTCCGCCCGCGAACGGGGGTTGCGGTCTAGGCCAATGGATCCGGGATACTTGTTGATTCCACAGCCGACGTCCAGTATACGATTGGGCACTCCCCTACGAGTGTACTAGCGGATATCGGCCGGGTCCATTCCGAATCGCCGCAGGACAAGAAACTCCGACAGGTTCTGCGTCGTCAGCAACCCGATCAGCTCATCTTTATCCATGACTAGCGCGCACGATGCGACCCGCGCCATCGAGGGCAGCGAATCCGCGAGGTCCGCATCGGATGGAAGCGTAACAAAGTCGTGCTCCACTGCGGACGCGATGTAGGCGTCCGCACCTTCCGAAGCGAGGGTGCGCAAGATGCCGTGGCGGCTCAACAATCCGACTACCTGATCGCCATGCATGACTGGAAAATCATGTTGCGAAGTGGCAAGCGTCAGTCCAACCGCATCGCGGATCGTACTGTCGTGCGACAACGTGTGGAACTCCGTGACCATCGCGGATCGCACCGGAATCCCTGCCGTCAACGAACGTCCCAAAGCAGCCGCCGCTTCCTGAGCTGCGCCCAAATACACGAAAAATGCCGCAAATACCAGCAAATATTGACCGGAGAGCATCGCGTAGAGCGCCAGGCTGATCGCCAGCATACGTCCCGCGAGTGATGCGATGCGAGTCGCCTCCGCTTCCGACTTGAACCGCGAAAGCACAGCCCGCAGAACTCGGCCGCCATCCATCGGAAACGCCGGCAACAGATTGAATCCCGCTAGTGCCAGATTCCCAAGGAAAAGCTGCGTCGCCAGATTGTCGTCCGTCGGATGGTCGATGCTCGACAGATTGAGGATCGGATTCCTCGACGTCGCCACGAAATATAGAATCACGGCCAGCACCAGATTGACTGTCGGCCCGGCAAGTGCAATCCACAATTCCTCGCCCGGACGCGCCCGCCGCCCCAGCCGCGAGACGCCGCCGATCGGGAACATGACGATCTCCACGGTCCGGATTCCATACTGGCTCGATACCCAGGCATGCCCCAGCTCATGGAGCAGGACAGACAGGAATAATCCCGTGACGTACAGCAAATATCCGGTGGACGATCGACCTCCGAACCCTGTCAGCAAAAGAAATGCCAGCAGCAAAAGGAAGGTAAAGTGAAGCCGTATGGGTACTCCCCACACCCGTAGCATTCCGAAGCTTCCGGAAATAGGCCCAGGTGTAAGGGTCTGCGTAGTCGTAGTTGGCCGCGCCATGCTAGCTCCAACTTAACAGAACCAAGGATAAACTGATCCTAGGAGGGTACCCTAACTCGCGATCGGATAATCCTGTTGGCTCACTAAGGCGAGCAAGTCGACTCGATCCGCCAGCGACTGGTGACGATACGACCGCAACACCTCTCCGTGGAACACAAAAAATGCTCCCGGCATCTGTGCGCTGTCGCCTAAAGCCTTTCGGAACCCATACTTAAAGCCTGCCCGCAGCATCCGCACGACCACCAGCGGACCCACGAAATGAGCCATCGATGCCCGCCTTAGTCCAAACGCGTGATATAGACTAAGATTCGGATCACTGACCCTCGGCAGATCTCCTAACCCACATCGCCCCAGTACTCCCTCGGCGATCTGTTCCTTCCCCATATGCACGAGCGCGATCTGGACGCCCTGCTTCTCGATCTGCTTCCGTTTCTCCGCCAACCCGCATATCGATTCACGGGACATCGGACATCCCATCTGGCGCAGGAACACGATCAGGACTGGCGACAAGTTCGACATCTCTTGCAGCGACACGCCATATTGGGTCTTCGTCCGCAAAGCGAACGTCTGCACGTCGCGGCATCCGGACGCTCGCCGCTCGGTGTCACGGCACTTCACACCATGCAGCACCGCCGCCAAAGGGAAACACCAGACCGCATCGTGAAGTGCCACCGCATGCCAGCAAGTCACCGGCAACTCACCCGCGTGGACGGACCACAGAAATCCCACCGTGGCGGTCGAATGCAGCGCGAGTCCGACGGAAGTAACGGGCCAATACTGGCAAGGCTTGACGCTCGCCGCGACCAATCCGCCGGCCAGCACGAGATCGACGAGTCCCGCGAATCGCCAAAGCGCAAGCTCGGCGGCGCCGCCGGTTCCGGTCGCGATGGGTGCCAATCCGGCCCAAGCCAGCGATTGCGGCGCCCATCCCAGCACCCAAATTGCCCAGAAGGAATAAAACGCCGCAGTCGTCAGTAACGCGACTTTCATCCAACCCTTCGACTCAGGAGCACTCATTCGCATCTTTCCCGGCAAGAAATGCTGATTACAATCACTGTACAGTAATTTTGGATGCGGTTCTCGCGGGCACGGTTCAACGGAATCATGTTAAATCTTCTGAATGGCGATTGAACCCGTCTTCGCGAGCCAAGGCATCCACATTCCCGCAATCGATTTGTGGCTCGACAGCCGCGAGCCCGTCGCCGCGAATTGGATCTCTCACGCCCACGGCGATCACGCCCAACCCGGCCACGGCCGCGTTTGGGCCACGCCGCATACGATGAGTCTCTATCGGCTCCGCTTTCCGGAAACTGCATCCGCCCAGCTCGACGAAGTGGACTTCAATCAAAGCTGGCAGTGGAACGGCGCCCGCCTCACACCCTATCCCGCGGGACACATCCTCGGCGCCGCGCAGCTTCTCATCGAATGCAAGGGCGAGCGGCTCATCTACACGGGCGACATCAAACTCCGCCCTCCGATGCTCGGCGATGCGACCGTCTCAGTCGAGTGCGATCGCCTGATCATCGAATCGACCTTCGGACTTCCTATTTATCACTTCCTCGACCGCGAACCCGCTATCGCGCGCATCGAGCGGTTCGCCCGCGAATGCCTCTCCGACGGCGTCACTCCCGTCTTATTTGGATATCCACTCGGCCGCGGCCAGGAAATTGTATCGGCGCTGTGCAACGCCGGCATCCCCACCGCAGTCCATGGAGCCATCGCCCGCCTCATCCCCGAGTACGAACGCGCCGGCTACCAATTTCCGAACTGGGAACCGTACGTGAGCACAATCGCGCCCGATCGCGCCCTCGTATTGACGCCCGTCATGCGCGACATCGTGCAAGCCTCCGCACGCGACACGCGGATCGCCTACGTCTCTGGCTGGGCCGCACTCGACAATGCCCGAGCCCGCAGGGGCGCCGAGGAACTGATTCCCTACTCCGATCACGCGGACTTCAATGAACTGTTAGAACTTGTCACCCGCAGCCGCGCCAAACGCGTCGACGTCGTCCATGGATACACCGAGCCCTTCGCCCGCATTCTTCGCCAACGCGGTATCGACGCGCAAGCCGCCCAATCCGCCACTGAACGCAAAGAAGGAGAGTAATAACGATGCCCACCTGGATCTCCGACTGCCTCTTCGATCTCCGCTTCGGCGCGCGATCGTTCGCGAAACGTCCCGCGTTCACTGCTGCGGCGGTTCTGACGTTAGCCCTCGGCATTGCCGCCGCAACGACGGTCTTCAGCATCGTGGATGCCGTGCTCCTCCGTCCCCTTCCCTATAAGAATGCCGGCCGCCTCGTCGCCGTCTGGACGACAAGCACCCGCGAAGCAAGCCTCGCCAAGATTTTCGCCACGTACCGCGACTACCTCGAATTCCGCAATCATTCCCGGACCCTCGAAAGCATCTCCGTCGCCACTTGGGCCACCAACATCTCTCGCGTTCTAACAGGCCATGGACCCGCCCGCAGCGTCCTGACCGTACCCGTGAGCTCAACCTTCTTCAGCACCCTCGGCGTCGATGCCGCAATCGGCCGCGTCTTCACGAAAGACGACGAATCGCGTGGATGCTCCATCGTCATCGCGCACAAGTTCTGGACGTCGACTCTCAACGCCGACCCCTCGATCATCGGCAAGACCCTCACGTTCGATCAGAAGCCCTGCACCGTGCTCGGCGTGATGCCGCCGCGCTTCAGCTTCTACCCTGCTCCCACGCAAGCATGGATTCTCATCACGCGGGATTTCCAGCCCAACCTCGACCATCTCCTCGTCGGAATCTTCGCCCGCCTGCAACCGGGCGCGACTTCGGCACAGGCGCAATCCGAACTTCGCACCTCTACCGCGCGATCCACACTGACCGCGAATCACGCGACTTCGTACCGGTCGTCTATGATCTCCACGGCGAATTCACCTTCCTCGCCGGCCGCACGCTGCGCACGACTCTGATGCTCGTGTTCGGAGCCGTACTACTCGTCCTCCTGATCTCCTGCCTGAACGTCGCCAACCTCTGGCTCGCCCGCCTTTCGGAACGCCGCCGTGAACTGGCCGTGCGCGCCGCTCTCGGTTCCGGCCAAAGCCGCATTGTGCGTCAAGTCCTGGCCGAGAGTCTGCTGTTGTCGCTGCTTGGATCCGCCCTCGGGATCCTCCTCGCCTACGCCGGGCTCGCCTGGTATCGCGCCCTGAATCCCATCGAACTGACAGTCGGAGCCGTTGCCGCAATGAACATGCCCGTCCTCATCTTCAGCCTGACTCTTTCGATCGCGACGACTCTGATCTTCGGTCTGCTTCCCGCGCTCCGCGCCTCGAAGGTCGACGTCATCGAGCATCTCAAGTCCGCCGGACGCGGCCTCATCCGTGGACACCATTACCTCGCCGAATCAGTCATCGCCCTCGAAATGGCAATCTCTTTCCTGCTCCTGATCGGCGCAACGTTGCTGATGACCAGCGCGATCCGCATGGGTTCCGAGAATCTTGGTTTCCATTACGATCGCATCCAATCGGCCCGCATCGCTCTACCGGCCTCGCGCTACTCGACGGACACCCAGCAGATCCTCGCATCCGACCGCCTACTCGAAGCCCTCGAACGCACGCCCGGCGTGGACGTTGTAACGGTAGCGTCGAGGCTCCCTCCCGACGCCGGCGGCAACGAAGTGCTCGAAGTGCAGGGCCGCACAGTAGACCCCGCACACGAAATTCACGACGTCGGCGCCGACACCGTCAGTCCTGGATACTTCCACGTCCTCGACATCCCAATTCGTCAAGGCCGCGCGTTCGATACCAGCGATCGCAACAGTTCCGCCCCAGTGACGATCATCAACGAAGCCTTGGCCAACGAATATTTCCCCCACACCGATCCACTAGGTCGCCAAATCCGAATCGCCGGTGAGAAGACGCCATGGCTCACCGTCGTCGGAGTCGCGGGCAACGTCAAACACACGCAACTGATGAACGAGATGAGTTGGGTCGAGACGCCGATCCTTTATCGCCCCATCGCTCAGGATCCCCGCCTTCGATTCCAACTCGGCGTACGCGCCTCCGCCTCGATTGCAAGAAAAATCGAGGAACAAATCGCCGCAATCGATCCCTCGATCCCGCTCGACGACGTCGAACCTCTGGCATCGCGCCTCGCCACCACGCTCGCCTATCCCCGCTTCCGTGCGACCGTGCTTTCGCTGTTCGGACTCGCCGCGCTGATCCTCTCGAGCGTCGGCCTGCACGGAGTACTCGCACAAATCGTCTCCCGCCGCATCCCCGAGTTCGGAATCCGCAAAGCCCTCGGTGCCCAGACGTACAGTCTGCTGTGGCTGATCGCCCGCCAAGGCGGACTCCCCATCGCCGCCGGACTCGCAACCGGCATCGTCCTCACGCTCGTCCTCAGCCGGATACTTTCGAATCTACTGTACGGCGTGCAGCCCGCGGATCCCGTCACCTTAGTGTTTGTTTCGTTGATCCTGCTCGCCGTCGCCAGCCTCGCGATCCTATCGCCCGCGATCCACGCCGCCCGCGTCGATCCAATGCGCGCGCTACGAGACGAATAGATCCCGGCTGCGTCATCAGCTCGCGTCGTTCCTCCTCCGGAGCTACCTCGGACCTCAATGAGTTGTTAGAACTCGCAGCCGCGCCAAACGCGTCGACGTCGTCCATGGCTACACGGAATCAATCCATAACCCAGAGCGATCCTGTGTTTGCGTCACCAACGCTGATGGTCCCGCATGGTCGGCTACTGAGGGGATCCTCTCGGCAATCCGCCCGGCCGACGAGGTACCCGGGGCAGGCTCCGGGTTTCGCCTGCTTCAATTCACCGCCCCGATAAGCGCCCGGCTCGAGCGGCGGTGCGCTTGTATGATCGAGCCGGCGCTCTCGTCGGCATCATTACGCGCTCCGAAGGAACAACCGGTTTTGCTGTTCCGATTGAAGCGTCATCGGCCTGCAAGACTCGGGGCAGCGCGTCGCCCTCGGTTCCGGTTCATCCCTTCA
>DASXZC010000331.1:0-12070 GCA_036502165.1 Bryobacteraceae bacterium | reverse complement strand
CATCGGATGGATCCGCGCCTCGGCCGCTCCCGTCATCGAACAATTGGCCCGCATCAAAACCGCCACCGATCTAGGATCCCCGCTGCCAACGCAAGCCGTCGGCGCGCAATTAGTCGGCGCGATGTCCGAAGCCCAACGCCTCCGCCGCGAACAACTCCGTCCCCGCCGCACACTCCTCGCGCGCCTCTTGAAACAACATCTCCCGCAGTGGCAATTTCGGATCCCCGATGGCGGATTCTTCCTCTGGGCTCGGTTACCGAGCGGAGACTCCCGCGAACTCGCACAAGTCGCCCTGCGCCACGGAGTCCTGATCTTACCCGGCAGCACCATGTCCGCCTCAGGACTCTACACGCGCTACGTGCGTCTGCCGTTCCTCGCCGATCCGGAAGCCTTGCGCGATGGCGTCGGCCGCCTCGCCGGCGCCTGGCGCGAATACGAAGGCGCCCCCGCCGCCCGCCAGCAAATGTCCGCCATCGCCTAAGAAGCCAGCCTCTCGAGCGCCTCGCCCGTCACGCGATACATCGTCCACTCATCCATCGCCTTCGCGCCCAGGCTCAAGTAAAACTGAATCGACGGCTCATTCCAATCGAGCACCGACCACTCGAGCCGCCCGCACTTCCGCGCAACCGCCAACCGCGCCAATTCCTTGAGCAGCGCCTTGCCGAGCCCCTTCCCGCGAAACTCCGGCAGCACGAACAAGTCTTCGAGATAGATCCCCGGCTTCGCGAGGAACGTCGAGTAATTGTGAAAGAACAGCGCGAACCCCGCCGGCGAATCGTCCCAAAACGCCAACAAAACCTCGGCATAAGGACGTTCCCCAAAAAGCGTCTCAGCCAAGTCCGCCTCGCTCGCAACGCAAGCGTGCGCCAGCTTCTCATATTCGGCGAGCCCTTGTATGAACCGGAAAATGACAGGAACATCAGAAGCCTGGGCCGCGCGCAATGTAATGGATGACATCTACAATAGAAGTTACCAATGAAAGCACGCGTCTATGTTTCGATGAAGTCGACAGTCCTCGACCCGCAAGGCAAAACCGTCTGTTCCGCGCTTCGCGGATTAGGACATTCGATGATCGCCGATGTCCGCCAAGGCAAGTACTTCGAGATCACCCTCGACCCCACCGCCGACCGCGCCCAAGCCGCCGTCGAGATCGATCAAGTCGCCAAGGACGTCCTCTCGAACCCCGTCATTGAGGACTACCGCGTCGAGATCCTCGACTAGCCCCGCCCCACAAACGGCATCTTCGTCGCCATCACCGTCATGAACTGCACGTTCGCCTCGAGCGGCAAACTCGCCATATAAACCACCGCGTCCGCCACATGGTCGACGCTCATACGCGGCTCGGCCCTGATCGATCCATCCGCCTGCGGCATCCCCGCCGCCATCCGCACCGTCATCGGACTCTCAGCGTTCCCAATATCAATCTGCCCACACGCAATGTCGAACGCGCGCCCGTCGAGCGAGATCGATTTCGTCAACCCCGTGATCGCATGCTTCGTCGCCGTATAAGGCGCCGAGTTCGGCCTCGGAGTGGTCGCCGAAATCGATCCGTTGTTGATGATCCGTCCGCCCTTCGGCGTCTGTCCCTTCATCACTCGCATCGCATGCTGCGCGCAATAAAACGCACCGTTCAAGTTGACGTTGACGACCTTCGTCCACTGCTCGACCGTCAACTCATCCATCGGCACCGGAGGCGCGCCAATGCCCGCATTGTTGAACAACAAATCGAGCCGTCCAAATTCGGAAACGATCCGGTCGTACAATGCCGCGACCTGCCGAGGATCCGAAACATCCGTCGGCACAGCAACCACTCGTGGACCCTCCACGCACGCAGCCGCGGTCCCTTCGAGCTCCGCCAATCGCCTCCCCGCAATGACGACTGAAGATCCGGCCTTATGCAAAGCAATGGCGACGGCTCGGCCAATGCCGCTGCCGCCGCCCGTTACTAACGCGATCAAGCGAGCGCGTCCTTGATGTACTGGTAGCACTTTTTGACTTCGGTCACCGGATCCGCCGCACCTTTGTATTCGTACTCGATGTTCGCGTACCCCGGATACTTCAAATCCCGCAGCAGCAACAGCACCGGCTTGATCGGCGTATCGCCCTCGCCCCACGGAACATTCGGTCCGTCATCCTTCTTGCGATCCTTCAAGTGGACGTTCGTGATATCCGCGTGATGCTCTTTGATGTAAGCGACCGGATCGAATCCCGCGGCGAAGAAGTGCCCGATGTCGAGGTTGATCTTGAAATACTTCGACATCCCCATCGCCTCTTTGAAACTCTCCGGAGTCGCGAATTCATTCGGATTTTTCTTGTTCGAATGCCCGTGCATCGAAACGATCATCTTATGCTTATCAGCGAACGGCGCGACCCGCTTCGCCGCCGCGATCGTCGAGGACGCCGTAATGAACTTCGCCCCCACCGCCTTCGCCATCAAAAAGCCACGGTCGATTTCCTCGTCCGAAAAATCCTCGCGGAAGCTCAAGTTGTACGCGTGGACATTCACGCCCACATCCTCGAACTTCTTGTGGACCTTCTTGAATCCATCGAGCGGCACCGACAAGCGCCACTTCTTCAATGCCTCGCGCGCCTCCGGATGGGGCCCGCGCCCCGCTGGCGGAGCCGGAGCGCCCAGCGCCGGCTCCACATGCATCGAAGTCAATTCGCACTCGCCGATCTGGCAATCGACGAACGCCTTCACCGCCTCATCGAGCGGCATCGTGCGGAAGCAATAGGATTGCGCCCCGATCTTGACGCCCGCGATCGTCGAGTTGATCTTCGTTGCGGCCATCGCAGTGGACGCAACAGGAATGCTCGCCAGAGCGATCTTTCCGAAATCCCTTCGGTTCAGAATCATGAATTCTCCATTATCTTGAATCGCTCAATTATGCGAGCTTGAACCCCTTGCCCAGTTCCCAGCCCTTGCGGAACGTGGGCTTCACCAGCTTGTTCGCCTCAGGATTGTTGGTGATCCGCATCTTCGCCGCATCCCATTCGAGCTTGCCTTCGAAGTGCAGTGCCAGCGATCCCAGCACGATCCACTCGGTCAACGGGCCGGCGATGCTGAAATCGGAACATGACCGCTCGCCACCCTTCGCTGCGCGGATCCAATCACGGTAATGGCCAGGCGAACGCGTGAGGAATTCCGGCGGAACTTTGTATTCGCTCTGCTTCGACTCCGGCAGCAGGCGCACGTTGTTCGCGTACGTGTCGGTCGTCATGATGCCCTTATCGCCGACGAACACCGCGCCATTCGCCAGCGGACCTCCGCCCATTCCTCCGCCCGTCCGTGGAGCCGTCGGATTCGCCGCCGCGCGTCTCGCGGCCGCTTCCTTGGCGCGTTCGAGCTCTTCCGCCGACGGTCCGAACGATCCCGGCCCGCCAATCAACGGCTGGCCTTCCGTCCAACCCTCGGGCTTATACGCCGGACCCGTCTGCGCGTCGTACCAGAAAATCGTCACCGGCGGCATCCCCTCGCGTGCCGGAAATTCAAAGCGCGTCACCGAGCTCTTGGGGAACGTGTAAGGATTCTTACCCACTTGCTTGACCACCTCGACCGATGTCGGCGATCCCAGCCGCAGCGCCATATTCGGCGCGCCCAGAATGTGGCACGCCATATCGCCCAACGCCCCGCATCCGAAATCAAACCAGCCGCGCCAGTTGAACGGCATGTACGCCGGACTGTAAGGACGCATCGCCGACGCGCCCAGCCACATGTCCCAATCGAGCGTCGACGGCACCGCCTCTTCCTTCGGCAGCGTATCAATTCCCTGCGGCCACACCGGACGATTCGTCCACGCGTGGACTTCTTTCACATCGCCAATTCCGCCCGACCACAGAATCTCCGCCGCGATCCGCGTGCCGTTATTCGAATAACCCTGGTTGCCCATCTGCGTCGCGACGCCGTACTTCGCCGCCGCCATGGTCAACAGCCGCGCTTCCCAAATCGAACGCGTCAACGGCTTCTCGCAATAAACATGCTTGCCGTGCTCCATCGCCGCAAGCGCGGCGTGTGCGTGCATGTGATCCGGAATGGCAACGATGCATGCGTCGATGTTCTTGGCTTCCTTATCGAGCATCTGCCGGTAGTCGGTATATTTCGGCGCCTTCTCGTGCACCTTGAACATACGCGCCGCGTTCTTCGAATCCGGATCGCACAGCGCCACGATGTTCTCGGTCGCCGCGCAGCCCGTGATATCGGACGCCGCTCTCCCGCCCGCGCCAATCGATGCAATATTCAGTTTCTCGTTGGGTGATTTGTAACCGAGCGATTTGAGGGAAGCAACACTGCCGAACCCGGCCGCTGGTACCGCGCCCGCCAGCAGGCTGCCGTAGAAAAAATGTCGTCTTGAAATGCCGTCAGACATGGAGTCTCCTTGAGAGGACCGCGCGAACATAGGGATCCAAGCACCAGGGCGCGGCCTGCACTATTATATGGCGTAGCGGGAGCGTGTCATGTTACTGTTCCCAGTCGCCCATGAGAGGCCCTTTGAAAATATGAAGCCCATCAGTAACGAACCACCGGTTCGTGCCACTATACACTTGGTTGTCTCTGATAGATTAGTGCAAGCACCAACCTCATGAAATACCTGTCTCGAGTCGTTTGGTCCGAAGGCATGTACCTCGGCCCGCACCATTTTCAGGTGCAAAACCGCTACTTCGAGGACTCGATCCGGTTTTCTACGGCGAACCTCTGGTTCGAGCCCTGGGGCTTGGTCGGCCTCAAACTCGACGCCGAAGCCCTGCAAAATGGCACCGTCAACATCGTCCACTGCCGCGGCATCTTTCCCGATGCCATGCCGTTCCACATGCCGGAGTCGGATGCCGTGCCGCAGCCGCGCTCGGTCGAAGGTCACTTCCCTCGCTCCGGCGACGGCGTCGTCGTCTCGCTCGGAGTTCCCGCGCGCAAGGCCGATGGACTCAACTGCGTTCCGCCCGGAACCAAGAGCGATGGCGTCCGCTTCACCGTGCAGCCGGAAACGATGCACGACGAAACCAACGGCCGCGATGAGAAGCCCGTCAACCTCGGCCTCAAGAACATCCGTATCGTCTTCGGCACCGAGGACTCTACCGGCCTCACGCTGCTCCCCATCGCCCGCGTCATCCGCGAAAGTTCCGGCAAGTACGGCTACGATCCCAACTACATTCCCCCCGTTCTTCGCATCACCTCGAGCGATCGCCTGATGTCCCTGTTGGGCCGCCTCATCGAAATCCTCGAGGAAAAGAGCGCCTCTTTCGCCAGCCGTAAAACAAGTTGGATCGAAATTGCTTCACGCGAAGTCGGCACCTTCTGGCTGATCCACACCATCAACTCCGCGATGGCTCCGCTGCGCCACTTGTACTTGACCAAACGCAGCCATCCCGACGAGCTCTATCAGGAAATGTTGCGCCTCGGCGGAGCCTTGTGCACCTTCGCCCTCGAGTCCCATCCGCGCACTCTGCCGCTCTACAATCACAACGATTTGACGACGTGCTTCAGCGATCTCGACTATCACATCCGCCGCCATCTCGAGATCGTCATCCCGACGCAGTTCATCACGATCCCACTCGTCAAGCGTGCCGAGTACTTCTACGAAGCCGAGATCACCGACCAGCGCGCGTTGAACAAAACCAAATGGGTCTTC
Source organism: Bryobacteraceae bacterium (assembly GCA_036502165.1). Lineage (GTDB taxonomy): Bacteria > Acidobacteriota > Terriglobia > Bryobacterales > Bryobacteraceae > F-183. The sequence goes on along the minus strand of DASXZC010000331.1, from coordinate 6,446 downwards.
GGAGTCAAATCCGAAATCGGCGAAGCGCCCGTCATCGCCAACACGCCGCGCCTCGTCAAACTCTGTTCGAAGGAATTCGTTCCGCGCCTTGTGCAGCAAGCCCTGCCTGGACTGACGCTCACGCACCTCCCCGTCGCTCCGCAGCAGATTCCTGCTAAGGTTGACTATTCTTACTTCAGCGTTTCGCAGGCCGGCCCCTGTTGGGAACACATGGTGAAAACCCGCAAACTCGGCCTCTACGTCCCCGGCGACATTCCGAATCCGGAGTTGGAGCTCTTAGTCATCATCGAGTCGTAGGAGCCGGCGACATGCAACTTTTAGCAGCCACGAAAAACGCCCAGTCACTGAACGGGAGAGGATAAAAAACGATGGGACCGCAGCAGCCGGGTGGATTCACTACCGCCGGAGCCAGCCAGAGACGCCAACAAAATCTGGCATATGTGTTTCAGGAACTCATTACTGTAGGCGAGCGCCTCCGTAGCGGCCGCCAGCCCGTCAACGACTCGCGTTCCTTCCGCGCGCAGTTGCTGGCCGCGCTCGATGCTTCAATCGACGACGCCCGTAAGCGCGGCTACGCCTCAGAGGATGTCGAACTCGCCGCCTTCGCCGTCGTCGCCTTCCTCGACGAATCGATCCTCAATCTGCGCCTGCCCATCTTCGCCGATTGGCCCAAGCAGCCCTTGCAGGAACAGCGCTACGGCCATCACATGGCCGGCGAAATTTTCTTCAAGAACCTCTCGAATCTCCTCGCGCGCAACGAAACCTACGACCTCGCCGACGTGCTCGAGGTCTACTACGTCTGCATGCTGCTCGGCTTCGCCGGCAAATACTCGCTCGGCGGCAAGGGCGAGCTCTTCGCCGTCCAAACGCAAACCGGTGAGAAGATCCAGCGCATCCGCAAGACGACCAATGAGCTCTCGCCCGAGTGGCAGCTTCCGAACGATGGCCCGCCTCGCGTCGAAGGCGATCCCTGGGTAAAAACGCTGATTTACACCGCCATCGGATGCCTCGTCTTAACCGTAATTCTGTTCGTCCTGTTCAAAGTAGTGCTGGGCAGCGGCGTCTCCGAAATGGCTAACCTCGCGAAGGGGGCGCACTAACCATGCCAGTCTATCTCGCTGCCGGCGGATCCTTCCTCGTCTACCTGGCGATGATGTTCTTCGTCTCGAAATGGCTCAACTTGAACGGCATGGCGTTCTACATCTTCTTCGGATTGATGTCCGCCCTCGGCCTCACCGGCGCCGCCTTGTGGATCTATTTCAAGACCAAATGGAAAGGCGGATCAGGCGGCGGTGCGGCCGGTGGACCCGTCACTCAGGATGCAGCCATCGATCAAATCGTTCGTGAAGCCGATCAGCGCCTCGCGAGCCAGAACGTCACCATCGCCAATCTTCCTCTCGTCTTCGTAGTCGGCGATCGCGGATCGACCAAGACGAGCGCCATGGTCTACTCGGGCGTCGAGCCTGAACTGCTCGCCGGCGCTGCCTTCGGTGAAGGCAACGCGATCATTCCCACGCAGCACGCCAACATCTGGTTCGCCCGCGGCACCGCCTTCGTCGAAGCCGCCGGAGCCGTCTTCGCTGATCCTCAAAAGTGGCTCTCGCTCGTGCGCCGCCTCAAGCCGGCCAGTCTGAAATCGCTCGTCGGCAAAGGCCAGCAAGCCCCTCGCGGAGTCCTGCTCTGCTTCGACGTCGAGACCTTCGCGAAGCCCGGTGGCGCCGAAGCCGTCACCGCCGCCGCCCGTTATATCCAGGCGCGATTCGCTGAAATTTCGCAAGTCCTCGGCATCAACTTCCCCGTGTACGTGCTCTTCACCCGCACCGACCGCGTCCAGTTCTTCACCGACTACGTCCGCCATTTTTCGAATGAGGAAGCGACGCAAGTCTTCGGCGCCACGCTGCCGATCCGCGACTACACGCAAGGCGTCTTCGCCGAAGAAGAAGGCAAGCGCCTCAGTGAAGCCTTCAACAATCTCTTCTTCTCGTTGTGCGACAAGCGGACCGTCTTCCTCCCTCGCGAAGGCGACTCGACCAAGACTCCGCAGCCCTACGAGTTCCCTCGCGAATTAGCCAAGCTCCGCGGCTCCATCGTCAATTTCCTCGTCGAAGTCTGCCGCCCCAGCCAACTGCGCGCGTCCCCATTCCTCCGCGGATTTTATTTCTCCGGTGTCCGTCCCATCGTAGTCAGCGATGCAGCCCCGATCTCCCTGCGCGCCGACGGCGGCGAAGAAGCCCTTCGCGGGGCCGGCGCCGCCACGCAAATGTTCCGCATGGGGAAACTGCAAGAGGACATGCAGAAGCAGGCGCAGGCCAAGGCGCAAAACGCCGGCCGCCGCGTCCCCCAGTGGATGTTCCTCGGCCATCTGTTCAACGGCGTCCTCCTGCGCGACACCTCTGCGCTCGGCGCCAGCGGATCCAGCACCAAGACGAGCTTCCTCCAACGTCTCCTCCTCGCCACCGCCGCCGGATTGTGCCTGCTCTTCAGCATCGGCCTCCTCGTATCCTTCTTCTCAAATAAAGCCCTGCAGAACACGGCGATCACCGCCGCTCAGGATCTCGCCCCCACCGCTGACCTGCAAGGCTGCGCGCTGCCTTCGCTCGATCAAATGAAGAAGCTCGACACTCTGCGCAAGAGCCTCGCCCAATTGACCGACTATGAGGATAACGGCGCGCCCATCCGCTATCGCCTCGGCCTCTACGCCGGCAACGAACTGTTGCCCAGCGTACGTCTCGCCTACTACGATCGCTTCCGCGCACTCCTCTTTGGTCAAACCCAAAAAGGACTCGTCACCTTCATGCGCAACGCCCCCGACAGCTCGAGCCCCTCGGATGACTACGGCTTCGCCTACGACTCCGTGAAAAGCTACCTTCTGACAGCCAAGGAATGGAACCGCACGTCCGACAAGGCCCTCGCGTCGTTCCTCGGCACCACGCTCGATCAGCGTTGGGAGAAATGCAAGACGCAGGACATTCCAAAGGACGTCGCCGACCTCGCGAAAACCCAGTTCGACTTCTACGGAAGCGACCTCTCGCACGGCAACCCCTACTCCGCAACGAACGATCCTTCCGTGCCCAAGGCGCAAAAATATCTGTCGACCTTCGGCGGAGTCAAAGCCGCCTACATGGCCCTCCTCGGTGAAGCCGACCGCGTTAAGCCCGCGCAGAATTATAACGAGCGCTTCGCCGGATCCTCTTATGGAGTGATCAGCACCCGCCAGGTCCGCTACGCCTTCACCAAGCCCGGCTACGAAGCCGTCATGAACATCATGAAAGGCAAGAAGCCGGGCGGGGAAGCCTGGGTGCTGGGCGACTACTCGAGCAACACCGTTCCCAAAGACGAACTCGATCGCGGTATCCGCGACCTCTACGCCACAGACTACATCGACACCTGGCGCAAGGTTCTAAGCGAGGCTCGCTTCACAGGTTATCCCGGCGGATTGCCGGAAGCCGAAACCAAACTCATCAAGCTCACCAGTTCCACCTCGCCCGTTCTCTGCCTTCTCTGGTGGGCCTCATCGAGCACCAACGTGGATCTCGGCAAAGTCCGCGACGCCTTCGCGCCTGTCTACAACGTGCAGCCTCCCTCCGACAAGGAACAATGCATCGTCGACAAAAATAAGTCGTATAACGATGCATTGAATACGTTGCAATCGCAGATCGCCGCGGCCAACCAACCGGGCGTCGAAGCCATGCGCAAATCCGAAATGGTCAGGACCGCCGCGAACAGCGCCTCCTCAACGACGCGCAGCGTCACCGCCGGCCCGGTCGATTCGGAAGCGCACCTCGATCAGGTGGTCACCAACCTGATGCTCGCGCCGATCACGTCGATTCCCATGCCCGACCCCGCTGCCGGAGCCAACGCCGCCGGCGGAGCCTTCTGCATCAGCTTCAACGCCCTCAAGAGCAAGTTCCCCTTCAAGCAGGTGCAACCGGAAGTTTCGCTCTCGGAACTCAGCGATATCTTCAAGCCCGGAACCGGCAAGTTGTGGCAGTTCTACGAAGGCACAGGGAAGAAATTTGTCACCTGTTCTTCAGCCGGATGCGCCCCGACCCCCGGTGCCGAAATTCCACCCAGTCCTGAGTTCGTCGACTCGATGACGAAACTCGTCCGCTTCTCGAAAGCCCTCTACGGCGACGGCGGATCCGACCCGAACTACAAATACAGTCTGAAGCCGAATTCGCCCTTCTACGACACGTACACGATTACCGTGAACGGCGACAAGTCGACGGTGAAGGCCGGCGGTGCGTCAAAGACCTACAGTTGGCCCGGCCCGGGCACGCCTTCGTTCGTTCTCGAAGTCGTTCAGAAAGGCAACACCAACGGTGAGGAAGTGCAGCGCTTCGACACGCTCTGGAGCGTCTTCCGTTTCTTCGCCAACGCCGACCATACCGACGGAACGAACTTCACCTTCACCAAGCGCAGCGGACGCGATCAGCAGCCCGTCAAGATCGACGGCAAGACCGCGACCTACGACTTCAGCCTCGACACGCAAGGCGCTCCCGCTGTCTTCAGCAAGGACTTCCTGGCATCCATGACCTGCTTCGCCCGGGTGGCCGCCAAGTGACGCCCACCCGGTTCGTCGTATCATCTTATTGGACTTTGTTTGGGTCGCGGTGTTTAAATCAGGAGACGCGCGAAGGGATGGACCGCTGATTGTTACAGCTTCCGGCTAGGCTCGGTAAATACGAACTCCAGCAGTTTTTGGGCGGTGGGATGTCGCACGTCTACCGTTCCACGGATACATTGCTCGGACGGCAAGTCGCCGTAAAAATCCTCACCGCGCAGGGAGTCTCCGACCCCGAGTCGAAGCAGCGCTTTCTGCAGGAAGCCCGCGTCGCCAGCAACATTTCTCATCAAAACATCATCAGCGTGTACGACTTCGGCGAAGAAGCCGGCAAGCCCTACATGGTGATGGAATATCTGGTCGGCGAAAGTCTCCGCGACGCCATGAAGAATGGCCACACCGGCGACCTGAACCGCAAGCTTGGATACGCTCTCCAACTCGGCCGCGCGCTCGAGCACATCCATTCAAAGAAGATCATCCATCGCGACATCAAGCCCGAGAACGTCCACATCGACGGCTCCGGCAAAGTGAAGCTCATGGATTTCGGAATCGCCAAATCCGAAGGGTTGTCGCTCACCCGCGCCGGCTTCACCCTCGGAACGCCATACTACATGGCCCCCGAACAAGTCCTCGGTCAGCAAGTCACGACGCAAGTGGACGTCTACTCATTCGGCGTCCTGCTCTATGAAATGATCGTCGGCTTAAAGCCGGTGAGCGGCGAAACCGTCGAAAAAATCTTCAGCGCAATTCTCTACGAGTCTCTCAACCTGGAACCTCTGCGCGCCGCCCAAGTCCCCGAGTCCGTCTACAACCTAATCGCCGCGTGCACAGCGAAGAACCCGACGGAGCGCCCCCAAGGCTTCGGCGTAGTCTGCGGCGAACTCGAGCGGATCTTAAACTACCCCACCGGTTCGGGCAGCAAATCCGCGATCAAAGTAACGTCCCACTCAAGCGCCTCCGGAGATCTCCCCGGCTTCATGAAGATCCTCCCGAGCTTCCTGCAGACGCCAACCGGCCTAATCGTCGTCTTCGGCCTAGGAGTCCTGGTGTTCCTCACGATCGTGGGATTAGTCGCCGTTAAATTCCTAATCAAGTAGCACACGGACACCGGAGCCTCGTGGCCATGAGGCGAACGGTCCCACGCTCCCTAGAATTGTTCCGACGAGCGCGTCTAAGATCGACCGCATCGTTCGGTCGCAGAAAATCTCGGCCCTCTTACGAGGCCTTAGCGCGGGCCGTCCTGAAGGCCAGGAGAAGGCGAGAATTGTCGCGAACGCCGCTGCCGATAACGTAATCATTGGTCATGGCGCCATCCGCGCGACCCCGCAATTCATACGCCCGATTAATGCTGACGTCCGGTTCCCACGACTCACGCCGAGCATTAAGAACGCGCACATGCCTGGATCCCGCGTTCGCTCCACGCTGTGCCTGGAAATTGATGCAAACTCCATTCCTACCCCCCATGTTCATAGCCGAAACGTGACCACGGCAAAGGCGCTGCTCAACTGAGTGCATAAGGAGCCCGTGATTTATGATGAGGACGTCCCGGCCCACGACTGAGGGTTTGTACCGGCTCCCGGGACTTCGCCGTCGCGCCAACATGACTTCAGGATCCGACGCAGTTGACCCAACCGTCCCCGCGAGTCGATTTGCAATGGCTCCCAAAATTGTCGTTGACGCTTTCGATATCGCAAGCCTCGTTGATCCAAAACGTGACCTCGGCGAAAACATCCGCCAACACCCATAACCACGTCCCCGCCGATCCAGCAGCTCATCCGTGCCAAGTGAGGCCGACGCGGACACCCAGTTGGCAGCAGTCCCCGAAGGTCGCCATCGCGCCATCGTCCGCGCGGCTCACGTTGATGGGCCTCTTAAGAAATTG
>DASXZC010000330.1:0-18116 GCA_036502165.1 Bryobacteraceae bacterium | reverse complement strand
CCCCAAATACCACGGATGCCCCGGCAGCTCGCAAATCTCCACATACACACGATCCGGAGTTTGCCCCGTCAACCGCAGCCCGTTCTCCGTGAGGATCTTCTCATACTCCCGATTGAATTCGAACCGGTGCCGATGCCGCTCGCTGATCATATCCGTCCCATACGCCGCCCGCGCCAAACTGCCCTCGGCCAACTCACACGGATACGCACCCAGCCGCATCGTCCCGCCCAACTCTTCAACGCCCAGCAACTCGCGCAACTTATATATGACGCGATGCGCCGGCGCCGCTTCGAACTCCGTCGAATCCGCCCCCGTCAGCCCGCAGATGTTGCGCGCGTACTCGATACACATCGTCTGCATGCCCAAACAAATGCCAAAATACGGAACCTTGTTCTCGCGCGCATAGCGGATCGCATACAGCATCCCATCGACTCCGCGCTTCCCAAATCCGCCCGGCACGAGGATCCCATCGTACCCGCCCAGCACGGCCGCACAGTTCTCCCAGGTCAAATTATCGGATTCGATCCACGACATGTTGACCTTCACGTTATGCGCCAGCCCGCCATGCAGCAGCGCCTCTTTGAGACTCTTATAAGAGTCCTCATACTCGGTGTACTTGCCGACCAATCCAATCGAAACCTCAGCCGCCGGATTGTACAGCCGATCGACCATCTGCGACCAACGATCCAAATTCCGCAGACCCGCCTTGTCGAGGCGCAGTAACTTCACGACCGTATCATCCACGCCCTGCTTCGCGAACATCAGCGGAATCTCATACACCGACTTCGCATCGTTCGCCCCGATCACGGCTTGCGGTTCAACGTCGCAAAACAACGCGATCTTATCGCGGACGTCCTCAGGAATCGGCTGCTCCGAACGGCACACCAGAATGTCCGGCTGTATGCCCAACGCCCGCAATTCTTTGACGCTGTGCTGCGTCGGCTTGGTCTTCAACTCCTGCGCCGCCGCGATCCACGGCACCAGCGTCACGTGGACGAACAACCCGTTATCGCGCCCCAGTTCCTTCCGCAACTGCCGGATCGCCTCGAGGAACGGCAGCGATTCGATATCGCCGACCGTACCCCCGATCTCCACGATCACGACATCGACATCGTTCCAGATCTTCCGCACCGCGGCCTTGATTTCATTGGTCACGTGCGGAATGACCTGCACGGTCTTCCCCAGATAATCCCCGCGCCGTTCGCGCAAAATGATCTGCTCGTAGATCCGCCCCGAAGTCAGATTGTTCGCCCTCGACAGCGGAGCATGCGTGAACCGTTCATAGTGCCCGAGATCGAGATCGGTCTCCGCGCCATCGTCAGTGACGAACACTTCGCCATGCTGATAAGGACTCATCGTGCCCGGATCGACATTCAGATAAGGATCGAATTTCTGCAGGTTGACGCGAAGGCCGCGGCTCTCGAGCAAGCAACCGATGCTCGCCGCCGCAATCCCCTTGCCCAACGATGAAACCACGCCACCGGTCACAAAAATGCACTTCGGCATCGACTTACCTTCCCCCATGAAGATCTCGCCCTTCGGTCATCTGAAACAATGCGGAAACGCGCTCGAGATCCGCCGGCGTATCCACGCCCAGGGATTCGTATTCGGTTTCGACCACTCGGATTTTGTACCCATTCTCGAGCGCGCGCAATTGCTCGAGCCGTTCAAACTGCTCGAGCGGACCCGGGTCAAGGCTCGAGTACCCCAACAAAAATTCCCGTTGATAAATGTACAGCCCGATATGCTTGAAATGCACGGCCCGCTTGCGCTCGGCGTCATCGCGGATGAATGGAATCGAACACCGTGAGAAGTACAACGCGTTGCCGTAATGATCGGTGACGACCTTCACGACATTCGGATTGTCGATCTCATCCGGCATCTCGATCCGCTTCTTCAGGGTTCCCATGGGCAGCTCCGAATCGCCCAATAAAGAAAGGATCAACGCATCGACCGCCGAAGGATCGATGAGCGGTTCATCACCTTGTATGTTGACGACATACTCAGCCGAATCAGCCGACGCCGCCTCGGCGACTCGGTCTGTTCCAGTCGGATGATCCGCGCGCGTCATACGCACAAGGGCCTTGAAACTTCGTGCCTCATCCGCGATGCGTTCATCATCGGTAGCGATGATGACTTTGGAAAGATACCGCGCCATACACGCGCGTTCCCACACGTGTTGCAGCATACTTTTACCGGCTATTCGGGCGAGTGATTTTCCAGGAAATCGGGAGGAGGCAAACCGGGCGGGGATAACGCCCAGAACTCTCGATGGCACACTCGATTCTATCACGTCATCGCGGCGCCGGGATCAAAAAACCTTGGCGCTCTTCGCGCGAACCCCCTCGGCTCGTTCTCGATCGGTGTCCCCTTCCCCTCGCCCTTCGCGCTTACTGTATTGAGAAGCTCCGTGCAGCCCCTCCGAGCGTGGAGTTTCTTTGCCGCCTGCGTACCGAATCACACTCAGGCGGCATTTTTTTCAGGACTGTCGCAGATAATCGTAACCGGCCCGTCGTTCAGGAGCGTAACCGCCATCTCCGCCTGAAACACGCCCGTGCCAACCGCAAGTCCGCTCACGACGCGCGCCCGTTCGACAAAATATTCGTACAGCGCCCGCGCCTCCTCCGGCCGCGCAGCCATATCGAAACCCGGACGTCTCCCGCGCCTCGTATCCGCATACAGCGTGAACTGCGAAACGACCAGCAGCCCGCCCCCCACATCGAGGACGCTCAAATTCATCTTTCCTTCTGAATCCTCAAAGACGCGCAGATTGATGACCTTCTCAACCAGCCAATCCGCATCGACCGCGACGTCGCCCTTCTTGACGCCCAATAAAATCAGCAGTCCCACGCCGATCTCGCCCGTCACCGCCCCCGCGACCTCGACCTTCGCGTACTTCACCCGCTGCAAAACGGCCCGCATTTACGCTTTGATATCGTCCTTCGCGAAGTCCCACTCGACCAGCCGCTTCTCCCGCGCAGCCATGTTCACCATATGCGCGCACGCCGCCGCATGATGCCCCGCCCTTGCATCCTCCCAATAGGCTTTCCTGCTCCGGATCGACTCAAGGAAATGCCCCATATGCGCCACCGTCGACTCCATTCCTTCATGCTTATACGTCGTCGGACCTTCGATGAGATGCTCCTTGTGCCGTCCCGGCAGCTCAGTCGCGATCACCTTCGGATCCTCGTAATACGCCTTCTCCGCCGCCTCCGCCCAACTGTCAACGACCCAGCCGTTATCCTCCCAAACATTTTCAGGTGAAAATGTTAGATTGCCACCGACGGTGAGCGTGCCCTTCGTCCCGAGGAATTGGAAGCTCCCCTCGCCGCTGTTCTCGTTATTGAATGTCGAACTCAGATTGACCGCGAACCCCTCGTTGTACTCGAGCACAGCATTCAGCGTGTCCGGCACCTCGCGGCTCTCCTTCCACCGGAACAGCTCGCCCAGCGCAACAGCCCGCGCCGGCACCTTCGCACTCATCAGGAAGTGGATGGTCGTGCACAAGTGGACGAACAAATCGGTCGCGATCCCGCCCGAATAATCCTGATAACACCGCCACCGGAAGAACCGCTCGAGACTGAACGGCCGCTTCGGAGCCGGCCCAATGAACATGTCCCAATTGACGGTCTTCGGCGACGCATCCGGAGGAATCGGATAAATCCACGCGCCCGACGCCGTGTTCCGGTTATACGCCGCGCGGATCATCGTCACCTCGCCCAGCTTGCCGGATTGAATCAGCTCCCGCGCCTTGCGTTGCAGCGACGAACTCACGCCCTGGCTGCCCACCTGCAGAATCCGATTCGATGCCTCCGCGCCCTGGATAATCTCGCGCCCATCCGCCGTCGTATACGTCAGCGGCTTCTCGCTATAAACGTCCTTGCCCGCCTTGAACGCATCGAGGATCATCGTCTTGTGCCAATGATCCGGAGTCGCGATGACAACCGCATCGATCCCCGGATCCGCCAGCAAATCGTGATATTCCGCGTAAACCTTCGCCCGTCCGCCAGTCCTTTGCACGGCGCGCTCGATGCGTCCTTTATAGGCATCGCAAACGCCCACGATCTCGAGCCCCGTATTCGCAGCCAGCGCCTGCATCAGTTCCTGGCCGCGCGCGCCCGTGCCGATGCATCCAATCTGGATCTTGTCATTCGCGCCAAGCGCGCGTTCAGGTGTTGCGGCAGCAGCCGCCAGAGCTGAGGATTGCAAAAACATTCTCCGTGTCATTTGTTTTATTACCCAAACCGCTACGCAAGCCCCGGAGGCAAGCGTTTGAACTCCGGCGCCGCGTCCTCGAGCGCCGCTCCCACGTGCAGCAGCGTCTTCTCCGAGCCCGCCCTCGCGAGCATCTGAACCCCGACCGGCATCCCGTTATCCGCCAATCCCGAAGGCAGCGACAGCGCCGGCCATCCCAGCGCATTAATGCCGCGCATGAGACTCGTAGTCACCAGTCGCACATCGTCGTCGACCCCATCGATCTCAATCCGGTTCTGCCCAATCTTCGGAGCCGCCGTCGGACAACCCGGAATAATCAGGCAATCCGCCTGCTTCCACACAGCGTTGAACTGCGCCGTCATCTTCTTGCGCAGCCGCTGCGCATTGACATAATCGACAGCAGAAATCAGTCGCCCCTGATCGAGCAGCGCCAGCACATCCGTCCCGAACATCTCGCGCTTCCCGAGGTTCGAAACGTGCGCCGCCGTCGCCTCCCCCATCAGGATCACTCGCGCCACCGCATTCAACTCCGCGAACTCCGGCAGCCGCACCGCAACCACCGTCGCGCCCAACGCAGCCGCCTTATCGGCGAACGCCTTCACGCCCCGCTTGACCTCCGGCCATACCCGATTGATGATCGTATTCTCCGGGATCCCCACGCGCACACCCTTGAGCGACCCAATCTCCGCCGCAGGCACCACGCCCCTCGCATCCGAGATCGCCTCGAACGTAATCGCGCAATCCCTCACCGACATCGCCAACGGACCTATATGATCGAGAGTAAAACCCAGCGGAAATACGCCCGCTTTCGACACGCGCCCATACGTCGGCTTCAATCCCACGCACCCGCAAAACGCCGCCGGAATTCGGATCGACCCACCCGTATCAGTGCCGATCGCCATGAACGCCATCCCCGCCACCACCGCCGTTCCCGACCCTCCACTCGACCCCCCCGGAATCGCCTCCCGATCCCAAGGATTCCTCACCGCCCCAAAGTGCGGATTGGTCGACGTGATGCCATAAGCCAGCTCATGCAACCCGGTCTTCCCGACAGAAACCGCCCCCGCCGCATCGAACTGTTCAACGATCCGCGCATCATGATCCGGAACGAAATCCGCATACAACTTCGACCCCGCCGTAGTCCTTACGCTCTTCGTAAAGACGAGGTCCTTATAAGCAATCGGAATCCCGTGCATAGGTCCGCGATCGATCCCATGCGTCAACTCAGCGTCCATTTCGGAAGCCCGTTTCTCCGCCGCCTCCCGCGTGACAGTGATAAACGCATTGAACGCCGGATTGAACTTCTCAATCCTCTGAAGGCATGTCCGCGTGAGCTCGAGCGACGAAACCTTCCGCGCCCGTAACAGCGCCCCCGCCTCAACGATGGTCATCGCGGTTCAATCTCCGCATTGAAAGGAGTCGCCGTATCATCCTCCGGAGTCAACGCTGCAACCAGCGGCTGAAACGTCTTTTCGAGGACATCAAGCGTCCCCCGAATCGCCTCAATCTGCGTCGCCGGAATGCCGGTTTCGAACCCTTCGGATATCTTGGTCCAGTCAGCCATCGCCGTTTATTGTAACAATCGAGAATGGATGAGCCCGCCGAAGAATTACGTCTGGAAACCGATCGAGCCTTGGACGATCAAGTGGCATAAGAGCTATCTGCCCGAAGCGTTCGCCGAGTTCAAGAAACATCTGCCAGACGCTGATCTACATCGCCTGATGGAACGCTCCGCACGCGAATGGAGCATCGAGACGGGAGTGATTGAGAACGCCTTCTCATTGGAGCGTGGCGTCACGATTCAACTCATCAACCAAGGCTTCATCTCGTCGTTGATCGATCGCCAGTCGAACGGCCTCAGCGGCGAACAAGTAGCGGCAATATTGACCGACACCAAGGAAGCGCTCGAAGGAATATTCGCCTTTGTGAAGTCCGAGCAACCGCTCACCACAAGTTACATCCGCCAACTGCATCAGCAATTGATGAAGAACGTCGAGACCTATGACGTATATTGGCCCGACCCGGTAACTCACCAGCCGGTCCTGTCAAAAAAGATGCTGGAACGAGGTCGCTACAAGACGGAGCCGAACAATCCCTGGCGGCCGGACGGAAGCATTCACGAATACTGCCCTCCACTCGAAGTCGGCAGTCAGATGGAGCGATTGGTCCGTTTGTTCGCGGAATTGGACTCAGCCACAGTCGCGCCTGAGGTTCGCTCGGCTTGGCTCCATCATGCCTTCGCTCAGATCCATCCGTTCCAGGACGGCAACGGCCGTGTCGCTCGTGCCCTGGCGTCGTTGGTCCTGATCAAGAGCGGCCTGCCGCCACTGATCGTCTCTCGCTACATGAAGTCCCGCTACATCGGATCCTTGGAGGCGGCCGACGCTGGAGAACCTGCGGCGTTAATCGCATTCTTCGAATCTTGCTTGTATCGACAGATGGTTTCGTATTGGCGCGAGCTTCGATTCGAAGATGAAAGCCCCATGACTGATCCCGGTGTCTCGGCCGATTCTTCTGTCTCCGAGATACTCAAGTCCGTAGAAGCCCGACTGCGCGCACAGCGCAAATCCACGCCGCCGCAATGGGCCTACGCCAACAAGGTTCTGACTTCGCTCGTCACGGTGACCGATCGAATCCTTGGAAATCTAGCCTCTGAGATAACCAACACTTTCGGCCGATTCGACTCCAATAACATTTCCAACGCATCTTCTACTCACACCATGGGCTCGACTGCATTGGTGTCATCGATAGAACACTGGAACGACGGGCCGACGGATCGACACGAATTCCAGGTTTGCACCCTCACAATCAAGACGTTGCAGGAGGAGCGGATTCTTGTCGTGCTCGACCCCCTCAACGCCATGCTCAAAGGGCTCTGCGCGGCTGCACTCGTTCTAGACCGCGGCGGAATTATACCGATCGAACCATCCTTCTTCTTCAACTTCGCCGACCCCAACCCCGAACCCCGCTTCACCGAGTGGCTCAACACCGCGCTCAAACTCGCCATCCTCGAATGGCAGAAACGCATCCCCTGACCGGGTTATACAATCGGACAAAGGACCCTCTCATGCCCGCCGCCGCTATCATCGAATCTCCTCAACCATTGACCATTCTCTCCGACGAAGAACAAATGTTCCAGTCCTCCGTCCGCGACTTCGCTCGCAAAGAAATCGCCCCCCACGTCCGCGAAATGGATGACGCCGGCGTCTTCAAAAAAGACATCCTCGCCAAACTCTTCGACCTCGGACTCATGGGCATCGACATCCCCGAGGACTACGGCGGCCAGGGCGGCACCTTCTTCCAATCCATCCTCGCTATCGAAGAAATCGCCGCCGTCGATCCCTCTGCCGGAGTCATCGTCGACGTCCAAAACACCCTCGTCACCAACGCCGTCCAACGCTGGGCGAGTGAGGATCAAAAGCGCCGCTACCTTCCGAAACTCGCGAAAGACACCGTCGGATCCTACGCGCTTTCTGAAGCCGGCTCCGGCTCCGATGCCTTCGCGCTGCAGACGAAAGCCGTCGATCAAGGCGATCACTTCTCACTCACCGGACGAAAGCTTTGGATCACCAACGCCGCCGAGGCCGGCTTCTATCTCGTCTTCGCGAACGTCAATCCCGAGGCCGGTTACAAAGGCATCACGTGCTTCATCGTCGAGCGCGGCTTCCAAGGATTCCAGGTCGGCAAGAAGGAAGACAAGCTCGGCATCCGCGCCTCTTCGACCTGCGAATTGATTCTCGATGATTGCCACGTCCCCAAAGAGAATGTCATGGGAGAAGTCGGCAAAGGCTATAAGATCGCCATCGAAACTCTCAACGAAGGCCGCATCGGCATCGGAGCCCAAATGCTCGGCCTCTCCGAAGCCGCCTTGCGCCACTCGCTCGCCTACGCGAAGCAGCGCAAGCAGTTCGGCAAGACCATCGCCGAGTTCCAGGGAGTCCAGTTCGATCTCGCCGAAATGGCCACTGAAACCGAGGCCGCGCGCCTCATGGTCTACAACGCCGCGCGCCTACGCGACGCCGGCAAGCCTTACATCACCGAAGCCGCCATGGCGAAATATTTCGCATCCCAAGTCGCCGAGCGCGCCGCTTCGAAAGCCGTCGAGATCCTCGGCGGAGTCGGATTCACCAAGGATTATCCAGTCGAAAAGCTCTATCGCGACGCCAAAATCGGCCGGATCTACGAAGGCACCAGCAACATGCAGCGGGTCACCATCGCGAAAGCCCTCCTCGCCTAAACCCCGAAGAAACGGCGGCGCCCCCGCGCGCATCCTAGAATAGAAGAAGCAGGAAGTACTATGCGTTACTCGATCATTTTGATGGCAGCAGCGACGACGGCAATGATGGCGGCGACGCCGGCCGAAAGCGTAGGCAACGATACCCTTTCCGACGCGCGAATTCAGGAGATCATCCAGAAGTTCGCCGAGAAGGAAACCGAGTTCGCCAAAGTCCGCCAGATGTACACGTACCGGCAGACTTCGAAGCTGCAGGAATACAATGACGACGGCTCTCCCGGCGGCAAGTGGGAAATGGTCACCGACGTCGTATTCTCGAGCGATGGCAAGCGCGCCGAACACGTCGTCCGCGCCCCAGTCGGGTCCCTCAAGCGCATCCAGATGGATCCCGGCGACGAGCAGGACTTGCGCACCACGCAGCCGTTCGTGCTGACCACGACGGACCTGCCCGGCTACTTCATCAACTACCTCGGCCGCGAGAAGATCGACGAAATCGGCTGCTATGTCTTCGCGATCAAGCCCAAGAAGCTCGAGCCGAACAAGCGTTATTTCATCGGCCAGATCTGGGTCGACGATCGCGACCTGCAAATCGTCAAGACCTTCGGCCGCGGTACTGGCGCGCAGAAACGCGGCAGTGATTTCCAATATCCGAAGTTCGAAACCTATCGCGAACAGATCGACGGCAAGTATTGGTTCCCGACCTACACGATCGCCAGCGACGTCCTCCAGTTCAAGGATGAAACCGTGCGCATCAAGGAAACCGTACGCTACGAGGACTACAAACAGTTCAAGGCCGAATCGACGATCAAGTACGACGAAGAGCCTCCGAAGCCCATCACGCCTCCGGTGAAAAAACAGCAATAGGCTTGCTCGATCCGGGAAGGTGAGACATAATCAGTCCCATGCCATCCACGGTCTACGATGTAGTGGTTGCCGGCTCCGGCGCCGGCGGTGGGACTCTTGCCGCGCGCCTCGCGCAACAGGGCGCGAAAGTGGCGGTAGTCGAGGGCGGTCCGAAGGTCAACACGCGCACCGACTTCAACACGCACGCGCTGCCTTACGAATTCCCCAGCCGCCATATTCCCACCATGAAGCCCGGCAAGCCCGGCTTCGATTCCGAACGCACACGCGGCATCGGCGGCAAGACGATGCTGTGGAACGCCGTCGCCTGGCGCCTCAGCCAGCGCGACTTCAAGGGCCGCTCGCATGATGGCGCCGGTGAGGATTGGCCTGTCTCCTATGCCGACATGGCGCCTTACTATGACTCGATCGAGCGCGAAGTGGGCGTCTGCGGCAACCTCGATCATCTCGAGGATCTGCCGGACGGAATCTTCCTCCCTCCCGTGCCAATGAAGAAGAGCGATCTGCTCGTCCAGCGCGGAGCCGCGAAGCTCGGCGTCAAGGTAATCCACGTCCGCAAGGCCACCCTCAGCAAAGCGCGCGGCGCCCGTCCCGCCTGCCATTTCTGCGGCAATTGCATGGCCGGCTGCGATGTCGTTGCGAAGTACAACTCCGCTGACGTCCACATGAATCCGGCGTTGAAGACCGGCAATCTGGACCTCTATCCGAACTCGATCGTGTATGAAGTTGCGATGTCGAAGGACAATCGCGCAACCGGCGTCCGCTACCTGAATCGCGAAACAAAGGCGCAAGGCGAAGTGCGAGGCAAGAGCGTCGTCGTCTCCTGCGCCTGCGTGCAAAGCGTCGCGCTGCTGCTGATGTCGAAGTCGAGCCGCTATCCTACGGGACTCGCGAACTCGAGCGGCGAGCTCGGCCGCAACTTCATTCCGCACTTCACCAACGGAGTCGAATGCTTCCTCGACGATCTGGTCGGGCAGCCCACTACGAATGACGAAGGCTTCCTCGATCACGCCTACGTTCCGTCGTTCATGCACAATCGCAAGCGCGACTTCGCACGCAGCTTCGGCGTTCAGTTCAACTATCAAAACCGCCGCACCGTCGGATGGGCACGCAACATGCCGGGCTTCGGCAAGGATTATAAAGAGTCTGTGAAGGCGCGCTATCCGGCGTATCTGGTGTTCTCGCCATACGGCGAAATGCTGCCGAATCGCGAGAGTTATGTCGATCTCGATCCCGTGAAAAAAGACAAGTGGGGATTGCCGGAGCCGCGCCGCTATGTCGTTTATTCCGACAACGACCGCAAGATCTTCGAGGCAATGAGCGATTGGAGCGCCCGGATTCTGAAGAGCGCCGGCGCGCAGATCCTCAGCGTCGGCAAGCAACCCGAAGGCAATCACGAGCTCGGCGGAGTCCGCATGGGCGACGATCCAAAGCGCTCGGTGTTGAACGCGTACTGTCAGTCGCACGATGTTCCGAACCTGTTCGTTGTCGACGGCAGCGCCTTTCCATCGGCCTCCGAGAAGAATCCGACGCTGACTATCATGGCGCTCGCCGCGCGCACCGCCGAGCATATCGGCGACCGCTTGAAGAAAGGGGAATTGTAACCATGGCCGACGAAGAACGAAGACGCGCATTGAAAATGATGGGCGCAATCAGCGTCACCTGCATGTTTCCATATGAAGCGGACGAACTCTACGGGCAGCACGTCCATGAGGAAGGCAAGCCCGCGCCATTGCCGCCCGTGCGAGTCTTCCACCCGGCGGAGTTCGCGCTGATCTCGCGAGTCTCTGACCTGATCATCCCCGCGACCGATACGCCCGGAGCGCTCGGGGCGGGCGTTCCGTTCTACATCGACTCCGTGTGCGCCGCGAGCGAACCGTTGCTCCTCGTCATGCGCCGTGGACTCGAATGGCTCGCAGGCACCGGCTTTCCCAAGATGGATGAAGCTGGGCAGATCCGCGTGCTCACCGAGCTGTCGGCGGGTGCGGAAACCGGTGGCGACCGCGAGCCCGAGCGATTCTGGCGAGCCATCAAATCGATGACGACCGACGGATACTACACCTCGAAAATCGGCCTGCGGGACGAGCTTGGATACAAAGGGAACACCGTGCTCGACCGCTTCCCCGAGAGCACCATCCGCGAGCACTGATCGAAATCTTTCGCATTCCCCGTAACGTTCCGGTTTTCCGAACCACTAGGGTGGTGGAGCACTGGAACACAAAATGATTCGATTCGCCGACGTCAAAAACATCGTCATCACTGGCACCATCATTCACTACACAGCGAAGCCAAAGGGGGAATCGGGTCCTCCGGATTCCGTCGAAATGCAGGTAGACGGCTACGAAACCGACATCATGCTGTTGCTGTCGCGGATTCGTTGGACCTTCGCAGGCTGGGCGCTGCTCAGGGACATACAGCGCACCGATAAGATGATGTTGGTCATTCCCTGGAACGAGTTGCCGTACCTCGACAAGCGCGAATGGAAAGGCTTCAATGCGACCTCCGGCTCGGTGTACGTGCCGAAGATCGACGACAAACCGGGCCCGGTCAACATGGATACCGTGTACAACACCAAAGCCGGATACAACGCGCTGGTGCGGTTCAATCCGGACATGTGGACCGGCGAAGCCTTGGCTTACGTAGGTTTCATTGCGAAACCAGCCGATTTCAAGCAGGCGCCAGGCGTCGGCAAAGACGAGATCCTGCTGCATGAGATGGTCCACGGCTTGCGGCAGCTTCGCGGCACGACCGATTCCCACAAGCCCGCCGACGCGCCCAACATGGACACGGTCGAGGAGTTCATGGCGATCGTCCTATCGAATGTCTATAGGTCGGAACTGAAGCGTCCGGGATTGCGCGCCGATCATCACGGGTTCGCGCCGCTGCCGGCCGCGCAGGAGGATCCGGCGGTGTTCCTCAGCCAGGCTGGCGTAAGCGGCGAGAGCAACCTGTCGCGCATGCAGCAGTTCAAGCGTGAAAATCCGAACCTGTGCGCGGACATGAAGCTGTCGCCGGCGAAGTTCAATCCGTTCAAACTGATTTAGTCTTTTCGTCCCAAGTCCGCACGTGGATCGGCCGGAATCGGACAACTGCGCACGCGGAGGGTCAATCGATCCGCACAAAATGATGGCTCGCGAATTGCAGGCGAATCCGCATGTTTCAGGACTTGCGGTTCGCCTTTCGCGTGCTCTCTTCGAAGCCATTGTTCACGCTGGCGGCGGTGACGTCGCTGGCGCTCGCGATCGGCGCGAACTCAGCGATCTTCGGCCTGATTGACGCTCTGTGGCTGCGTCCACTGGCGGTTCCGGAATCGTCGAGGATCGTGCGCGTCTTCTCGACGAGCCACGAGGATCGTGCGGGCGACCTCTCGTATCCCGAGTTCCGCGATCTACGCAGCCAGGCATCCGCGTTGAAGGATGTCGTCGCCGTCGGCGGGCGCGGAGCACTGTTCGATGTCAACGGCACGCGACGCCTAGTCACGCTGAACATGGTGTCGGCGAATTTCTTCACGGCGCTCGGCATACAGCCGGCGCTCGGCACGATGTTCAGCGAAGCATCGCGCAAGGGCGGCGCGGCGCCGGTGGTGGTGATCGGCAACGCGGCATGGCATCGTTACTTTGGAGGCGATCCAACGATCGTCGGCAAGCAGATCCGGATCCTCCGCGTCTCCGATGCTTCGTATACCGTCGCCGCCGTGTTGCCTGCGAGCTTCCGCGAGATCGATGCCGGAGACGATCGCGATTTCTGGTTTCCTGAGGATTGCTGGCAACAGCTCGGACGTCTCGAGGAACTCGAGATGCGCGGCAATCGTTGGTTCCACGTGCTCGCGCGGCTGGCTCCGGGAAGCAAGATCGAACTCGCGCAGGCCGAGCTGAAGTCGCTCGGCGAGCGCATGTCCGCGGCCAATTCAAAAACGAATCGAGGACGCGGATTCCGCGTGGTCAGCGATCGCTCCTACCGGCTCGAACAGGCGGGCAACAGCGGACTCGGGATGCTCGCAGTCGTCATGCTGGTCGTGCTGATCTCCGCCGTGAACGTCGCGAATCTACTGCTTTCGCGAGCGAATGTGCGCGGCAAAGAGATGGCCGTGCGGCTCGCGCTGGGCGCGAATCGCGCGCGGCTGATCCGGCAATTGATGGTGGAAAGCCTGCTGCTGGGCGCGGGCGGATTGGGCGTGGGAGCGATGCTCGGCTGGTGGCTGATCGCATGGATCCCGTCCTTGATAGTCGCCCCGCCGGGCTTCGACGCCACCGGCGATTTTGAATTCAACGGCCGCGTGTTGGGCTTCAGCCTGGCTGTGACGCTTGCGACTACTCTGGTCTTCGGACTGGTTCCCGCCTTGCGATTCACGCGGCTCGATCTGGTATCGGCCTTGAAGAGCGGGACGATTTTCGGCAATGGACAAGGGCGTTGGCGCTGGCCGCTACGGAACTGGCTGGTGGTCGCGGAGGTCGCGGTCGCAATGACGCTGCTCGTCTGCTCGGGCGTGCTGGCGCGCAGCTTCTCGAAGACTCGCACGGCCGATCTGGGCTTCGCGCGAAGACAGACGCTGCTCGTATGGATCGAGGAAGGCGGCGTCACGCCGGCACTCTACCGCAGCATCGCGGCGCGCTTCGCAGGATTGCCGGGAGTGTCGAAAGTCGCGCTCGCGATTCGGGCCCCGCTTAGCCTTTCGAGCGGACTGATGTTCCGGCGCGTGACGTTTCCAGGCCGCACGGAATTCGCTGCGGCGCCGCCGTTCGAGATCAAGTACAACTCCGTGAGTCCTGAGTTTTTGGATGTCATGGGCACGCCGGTCGAGCGCGGACGAGGCTTCGATCAACGCGAGGAGTCAGCCGCTTCCGACTCCGTCCTGATCAATGAAGCGATGGCCCGGCGATTCTTTGCGGAGGTTGATCCGCTGGGGCGCGCGATCGAAGTGAGCGGCAAGATGAAGACCGTCATCGGAGTCGTGCGCAACGCTCCGATCAATGCGGTCGGCGAGGCGCCGGAGCCGTACTTGTACCTGCCATATTGGGCGGATTTCGGCGCGGAGGTGACGTTCTTCCTGCGCACCGACGGTGACGCGGCGGCGCTCGCGAATCCGGCACGGCTCGCGTTGAAGCAGACGGATGCGCGCATCACTCCGCTGGGGATCACGACGATGAACGACCTGATCCACTATTCGGCTGGGCGGTTCCAAATCGCGGCCGAACTCGGCGCGGTGCTGGGCATTCTGGGATTGGTTCTAACCGCTGTCGGACTGTTCGGCGTCGTCTCCTACGGCATCAGTCAACGGGCCGTCGAGCTAGGGATCCGCATGGCGTTGGGGGCTGGTCCACGTGAAACACGGTTGCTCGTATTAAAGGAAGTGGCGACACTCGGCGTCGCCGGCGCGGCGATCGGATTGCCCCTCGCGTCAGCGTCGACGCACCTGCTCGCGTCGATGCTGTTCGGAGTAGGGCCTTGGGATCCGCCGGCGTTCGCGGGGTCGGCGGTGTTGCTGATGGCGGTCCTGCTAATGGCTGGATTTATTCCGGCGCGGAGGGCGACGGCGGTGGCTCCGGCATCGGTATTGCGGTCGGCCTGATGGACGCTGCGATGCGCAGCCTGATATCGTAGGGAAACGCAAAATGCATCCCTCGAATCCACTCACGATCCTCTGCATTGCCAGCTACGAGAAGGGACACGATTTCCTGCGCCAGGCGAAGCGGCAGGGCTGCCGCGTGCTGCTGCTGACGTCTCTGTCGCTGCGCGATCACAACGAGTTTCCGCTCGATTCGATCGATGAGATCTTCTACATGCCCGATGAACAGGGCGTGTGGAATCGCGAGCATACTCTCAATGCCGTCGCGCATCTGGCGCGGACGACGTTCATCGACCGGCTCGTTCCGCTCGACGATTTTGACCTCGAGCCGGCGGCGTTTCTGCGCGAACATCTGCGCATTCCGGGCATGGGCGAGACGACGACGCGATACTTCCGCGACAAGCTCGCCATGCGGATGAAGGCGCAGGAGAAGGGGCTCACGATCCCCGATTTCGTTCATGTTTTGCATCATCCGCGAGTGAATGAGTTCATGGACCGCGTGCCTCCGCCGTGGGTGTTGAAGCCGCGTTCGATGGCGGGGGCGATCGGGATCCACAAGGTGAATTCGAAGCAGGAAGCGTGGGATGTGATCAATGCGCTGAACGATCAGCAGTCGCATTATCTGCTCGAGCGCTTCGTGCCGGGCGATATCTTTCACGTCGATTCGATCATGTATGAGAACCAGCTTGTGTACGCGGTCGCGAGCGGGTACGGGAAGCCTCCGCTCGAGGTGTCGCACTCGGGGGACATTTTCACAACGCGTATTCTGAAGCGCGGGTCTGAGAACGAGCAGGCGCTGCGGGCGAAGAATTCGTTAGTGCTATCGGCACTGGGGCTGGTGCGCGGGGTGTCGCATACGGAGTTCATCGTGGGGCATGAGGATGGGCGCGTGTACTTCCTCGAGACTTCGGCGCGCGTGGGCGGCGCGCACATTGCGGACTTGATTCAATCCGCAACGGGAATCAACATGTGGGCGGAGTGGGCGAAGGTCGAGATCGCGGGAGGGAAGGCTCCGTATCGGCCGCCTGAGCCGGAAGACAAATACGCCGGGCTGATCGTATCGCTGGCGAAACAGGAATGGCCGGATTTGTCAGGCTATTCGGATCCGGAAGTGGTGTGGCGGATGCACAAGCTGCATCACGCCGGCATCGTGGTGAAGTCGCCCGATTATGATCGCGTGACTGAATTGATGGCGAGTTACACGGAGCGGTTCAAGCATGACTTTTATGCGTCGCTGCCGCCAAAGGCGAGGCCGACGAGCTAGCGTGGCGATAGGCGTCCAGAGATCCGCGGCTGTTGCGATTTTCCTGGGTTGCCTGGGCGGTTTCGTTTTCGCGGGTGAGAAGGTCGACATCCTCAGGGATGAGTTCGGGGTGCCGCATATCTTCGCGAATTCTCCCGCGGGTGCGGCGTATGGATCCGGGTATGCGCAGGCCGAGGACCGGCTCGATGAGATCCTCAAGAACTACCGCAAGGCGTCGGGAACGATGTCGGAAGTGTTCGGGCCTGAGTACTTCCAACACGACTATATACAGCGTTTTTGGCGGCACCGGAAGCTGGCGCAACAGAGCTACGCGAAGCTGACGCCGCAGATCCGGCAGATCGTCGATGCGTATCATGCGGGGCTGACGCGGTACATGAAGGAGCATCCGGAGAAGGTGCCGGCGTGGGCTCCGGTGGTCGAGCCGTGGGATCAGATCGCGCTCGGCCGGTACATCATTTTCGGATGGCCGGAGGGCGAGATTCAAGGCAAGCTGGCGCGGGCGGGGATTGCGCCTGAGTTTCCTTCCTACACGTCCGACAAGGCGCAGCTCGAGGTACCGCCGTATCACGGCTCGAACGAGATGTTGATTGCGCCGAAGCGGACGGTGATGCATGCGCCGATCGCTGTGATCGATCCGCATTTGAGCTGGTATGGGGAGTTCCGGTTTTATGAGATCCGCTTGTATGGCGGGGCGTTCAAGGTGTCGGGCGCGGCGATCGCGGGGCTGCCATTTCCTTCGTTGGGACACTCGGCGTATTGTTCAGTGGCGATGACGACCGGAGGTCCGGATACGTCAGATGTCTACGAAGAAGAAGCCAGCCAGGGACGCTATTTGTACCAGGGAATCTGGAAGCCCATCATGTCGCGCACGGAGAAGATCGGAGTCAAGACCGATCACGGAGTCGACTGGCGCGAGGTGCGATTCGAAGAGACGCAGCACGGCCCGATCATTGCGCATAAGAACGGGAAGGCGTACACGGCTGCGACTCCTTATGTCAATGAGACGGGGTTGATGGAACAGTCCTACGAGATGATGATGGCGCGCAATCTGGCGGAGATGAAGAAGGCGCTTTCGATGCTGCAGTTGATGCAGCAGAACATCATGGTGGGGACCGTCGAGGGCGACATTTATTACCTACGGAATGGGCGCGTGCCGGTGCGTCCGAAGGGCTGCGATCCGACGAAGCCGCTGGTGGGCTCGACGGGCGAGTGCGATTGGAAGGGACTGCACAAGCTCGAGGATCTGGTGCAGATTCTGAATCCGCCGCAGGGCTACATGGACAACAACAACATCTCGCCGCAATATATGATGAAGGGCTCTCCGATGACGCCTGATAAGTATGAGGCGGACTTGTACAATGCTCCGAATCCGCCGGTGCATCAGCGGGCGCAGATGTCGGTCGAGGAGTTGTCCGAGGCGGCGCACGTGACTGCGGAGAAGGCCATTTCCATTGCGTTTTCGCCCGCTGTGTATCATGCGGAGCTGTGGCAGAAGCGGATCGCGAAAGCCGCGAGTAAGGGTTCAGCCTTCGCGGAACTGCTCGAGAAATGGAGCCGGCGAAGCGACGCGATGTCGCGCGCGGCGTTGGGATTTTATCTGTTCAAGACGTCCTTTGAGGATCCGGCGATCGGGCGCGCGGTCGATCCTCCGGCGGGGTTGACCGATCAGCAGGTGCGAGAGGCGCTGGTCAGAGCGGAGCATCGGCTGAGGACGGAGTTCCCGCCGGGCGCGACGTTTGGAACGTACTTCCGCGTAGGTCGGAAGGGCGCGAAGCGAACGTATCCGGTGTCGGGTGGGACATTGAGGGAAGCGGGAATGGCGACTCCGCGGGCGATCACCTTCAGCAAGGTGGGCAAGGAGATGGTGGGGCACACGGGGCAGACGTCGACGCAGATTGTAATTCTGACGAAGCCGCCACAGTCGTTCATGGTGATTCCGTTAGGGGAGAGCGACGATCCGAAGTCGCCGCATTTCG
>DASXZC010000329.1:0-9898 GCA_036502165.1 Bryobacteraceae bacterium | reverse complement strand
AGAGGACTTTAATTTCGCCAGGAAATTCGAACTTTCCCACGCGATGGAACTGTTCGCGCAGGATGCCGACCTTCCATTCTAATTGCGACTCGTACTGCGAGTGCTGATACTGGCAGCCGCCGCACGTGCCGAAGTAGGGGCACGGCGCGGGGATCCTCTGTGGCGAATCGGACAACCGTTCGACGACCCGCGCGGCGACCGCTCCGTCGCTCTTCACCGGCTCCAGTTTGACCCGCTCGCCCGGCAGGACGAATGGTGCGAGCAGCACCTGCCCGTTGACGCGCGCGAGTCCGGAGCCGCCATACACGAGCTTCTCGATTTCAGCTTCCGGATGATCTCGAACGGCGCTCGCGTCGACTTCGTTTACGATAAAAGATACCTCTCCTCATGAAAGCACGAGTCTTCTCCGGGATCCAACCCACTGGCAGTCCGCACATCGGAAATTATCTGGGCGCGCTCAAGAACTGGGTCAAGATCCAATCCGATTACGAAAGCATCTTCGGCATCGTTGACATGCACGCGATCACGCTCTATCAGGATCCGATGGAACTGCGCGCGAAGACCCTCGAGCTCGCGGGTATGTTGCTCGCGATCGGACTCGATCCGAAGGAAACGGCCATCGTAGTGCAGTCGAGCGTCCCCGCGCATGCCGAGCTTTCGTGGATGCTGACGTGCGTCACTCCGATCGGCTGGCTCGAGCGCATGACGCAATATAAGGCCAAAGCCGCCGCGCAGGAAACCATCGGCGACGGATTGCTGCAGTATCCGGTGCTGATGGCCGCCGATATTCTCCTCTATCAAGCGGCGATCGTCCCGGTCGGCGACGATCAATCGCAGCATCTCGAACTCACGCGCGATATCGCGCAGCGGTTCAATTCGCTCTACGGCGAGACGTTCGTGATGCCCGCGACCAAGCTGCCAACGGTCGGCGCGCGCGTCATGGGCCTTGATGATCCGGAAAAGAAGATGAGCAAATCGGCGACCGGAACGAACCACGCCATCAATCTGCTGGACGATCCGAAGGATATCCGCAAGAAGATCATGCGTGCGACCACGGATTCGAATCCCGCCGTCGATATCGAAACAATGGGCGCCGGTGTGCAGAATCTGATCGCGATTTATCAGGCCTTCACCGACACTCCTGATGACGCCGCGAAGAGCAAATTCGCGGGGATGCGGTACGGCGATTTGAAGAAGACGGTGGCGGAGGCGGTGGTGGGCGCGCTCGAGCCGATCCAGCAGCGCTATCGCCAGATCGTCGCGGATCCAGGATATGTCGAAGGAGTTTTGAAGTCGTCGGCCGAGCGCGTCAGCGTCATCGCCAACGACACGGTCGTGAAAGTTAAACGCGCGATGGGGCTGTACGCGTAGACAGCCGGATGATGTCGTCGTAGAGACAAATCGTCCGCCCTTGTTTCGATTCGAGAGCGGCCCCGCGCATTCCTCCGGCGACGTGCTCGGACGAGATCCCGCGAAATTTTCGTAATGGTCCGACGAGGACGTACTGGACGACCTTCGCGACCGCAATCCCGATCCGCTCGGCTGGTCTCACCTCCCGGCGATTGCCCATCAGGATGCTCGGCTGGAAGATGTAGAGGCTCGCAAACCCCAACGCCTCGACTGCCGTTTCGGCCTCGCCTTTCACTCGCAAATAGAGGTAACGGGACTTCGCATTCGCTCCGCCCGAGGTCAGCAAGACGAACGTCTTCACTCCCATCCGCTTTGCGAAACGCGCAAACGCGACTACGTAGTCGTAGTCGACAAGGCGGAAGGCCTGTTCCGAGCCTGCGATCTTGATCGTCGTCCCCAGAGTGCAGAACGCGGCGTCGAACGGCCCGATCCCTTGGAGGTCGTCGAGCTTGCCGAGATCCGCGCGCTGCTCAGTCAGATTCGGATATGAAAAATCGAGTGGCCGCCGTGTAAGGGCGACCACTCGATCGAATCCGGAATCCGGGAGCGCCAACTGCCGGCAGAGTTCGCTGCCGATCATTCCGGTGGCGCCCGCGACTACCGCGGTTTTCATTTGCCGGCGTTGAAGCGCGCTTCGGCGACGGACCAGTCGACGAGGTGCCACCACGCCGAGACATAATCAGGGCGCCGATTCTGATAATGCAGATAATAGGCGTGCTCCCAAACATCGAGTCCAATAATCGGGAATTTGCCTTCCATAATCGGCGAATCCTGATTCGGCGTGGACATAATTTCCACACCCGAACCTGATTTGATCAGCCAAGCCCAGCCGGAACCAAAGCGCGCGCCCGCTGCGGCGCCAAACTTCGTTTTGAACCCCGAGAAATCGCCGAACGCGTTGCTAATCGCCGTGTTGAGATTGCCCACCGGCACGCCGCCCTTGCCCGCGCCCATAATTGTCCAGAAGAGCGAGTGATTCGCGTGACCGCCGCCGTTGTTGCGCACCGCCGTTTTAATTGCCTCGGGAACGATCTCCAGATTGTTCGCGAGCAATTCCTCAATGGATTTTCCGGCCAGTTCAGGCGCATTCGCGAGAGCTGTGTTTAAGTTCGTGACATAAGCTTGATGGTGCTTGTCGTGGTGGATCTCCATCGTCTTCGCGTCGATGTAAGGCTCCAGCGCGTTGAACGCGTAAGGCAGCTTGGGTAGTTCAAAAGACATCGTAATCTCCTTGGATATAAGATTCTGTTTTCAAGACTCAGGATGCAGCCGATTCATAGGCCTGCGCAATTCGGAACATTTTTGCTTCTTCAAAGTGGCTGGTGAAGATCTGCATTCCTACCGGTAATCCTTCGGCTGTCTTTCCGCAGGGAACGGACATACAAGGCACGCCCGCCAAATCCCCGGTAATCGTGTATATGTCAGCCAGATACATGGCAAGCGGATCATCCAGTTTTTCGCCGAGTTTAAAAGCCGGAAACGGCGACACTGGAGTGATTAACGCATCGACTCCCCCGCTGAAAACTGTAGCAAAATCCTGGGTGATCAGGTTCCGCACGCGTTGCGCCTTCAAATAATAAGCATCGTAATACCCGTGGCTGAGAACATACGTGCCGAGCATGATGCGCCGTTTGCATTCCGCTCCGAAGCCGCTGCCGCGGGTGTTGCGGAACATATCGGAAAGCGTCGGTGAGTCAGCCGAACGAGTCGTGTATCGAACTCCGTCATAGCGCGCGAGATTCGAACTGGCCTCGGCTGTACAAATAATGTAGTAAGTCGCGAGCGCGTATTCCGTATGTGGCAGCGAGACATCCACGACTTCGCATCCCTGCTGTTTCAGCACCTCGACCGCGCGATCGATCAGCGCCGCCGATTCGCCGTCGAGTCCTTTGTAATATTCAGTCGGCAGCCCCAGTTTCAGGCCCTTTACCGGCTGGCCCAATTCCGCAAGATAATCCGGAACCGGCGCGGCGGCGCTCGTCGAATCGAGCGGATCGCGCCCCGCGATCGCCTGCAACAGACGCGCGGCGTCCTTAACGTTCCGGCCGAACGGGCCGATGTGATCAAGCGAACTGGCGAACGCGACTAAGCCGTACCGCGACACGCGGCCATACGTCGGTGTGACGCCGACCACTCCGCAGAAGGACGCAGGTTGGCGAATCGATCCGCCAGTATCCGATCCGAGCGACGCGACGGCGGTGCCTTGTGCGACAACGGCGGCCGATCCACCGCTCGATCCGCCGGGAACACGATCGAGCGCAACCGGATTCCGCACCGGTCCAAACGCGGAGTTTTCGTTCGATCCGCCCATGGCGAACTCATCGCAATTGGTCTTGCCGATGATGATGCCGCCAGCGGCTTCGAGGCGCTCGACCGCGGTGGCGTCATAGGGCGGAATGTAATGTTCGAGCAGCTTCGACGCGCACGTCGTCCGCACGCCCTTGGTCAGGATGACGTCCTTCACCGCGATCGGAACTCCGCCGAGCGGCCCCGGATCGGTTCCCGCGGCGATCTTGTGATCGACCGCGAGCGCGGCTTCCATCGCCCGTTCCGGTGAAAACGTTAAATACGCGTTGGTTTTCGGATTTTCCGCCTCAGCATATTCAATTGCCGCGCGCGTCAATTCAGCCGCGCTGAATTTCTTCGCCGCCAATCCCTCGCGGACTTCATCCATCGTCAGTGTCGCGACTTCGAAGCTCATCGATCGATCACCCGCGGGACTTTGAAATATCCGGCTCCGGAGGCGGGAGCGTTCGCGAGCGCTGCCGCGTTGGGGATCGTGGGACGCACAACGTCTTCGCGCAATGTGGCCGTCTCGTCGGCGTCGAACAACACCTGCGTCATCGGCTCGACGTGCGTCGTATCGAGTTCGTTCAGCTTCTCCATATACGAAACGATCGAGCCCAGGTCCTGTGCCAATTTGTGAATCTCTTCCGGGCTCAGGCGCAGGTTCGCAAGATCGGCCACGGATTTTACGTCCTTCTCAGTGAATGTCACGCCGATGCCTTCTGCCGTTGCTCTGGTTCGTTCTCAGCGAAATCGAGGCCGAGCTGCCGCTTACGCGATTGCTTATACAGATGCCGGAACACGGCGTCGGGAATCGAATCGGCCTCGTCGGGAACTCCTAGCGGCAACGTGTCCCGTTTCGCATTGCTGACCGCCGCCGTCTGTGGACCTCGCCGCGGCACCATCGGACGAAAGTCGAGTCCGGTCACAACACTCGGCCCCAGAATCGCCTGTAAGTTGCCGATGATCTGGCTCGACAGCGTGAACAGATGCTTTTGCCACACGGGATCCTCGCATTCGATCACAAGCGTCGAACGCACGAGGCGCGCGGGCCTCGCGTGCGCCGCGATCCTGCGGCCAACAGCTACCGGCCACGCAGTCGCGGCCAATGCTTCCGGCTCGAGGACTTCCTTGGGGATTTTGAGCTTACCGATGAGGCGGCCGGCACGTTCCATTTGGGTTCAGACGGGTTTGATTGTAGCATGTGGGCACGGCCTTAGACGCCGAATTGCCGCAGATGATGATCGTTGTGCAGATACGCCCAGCGCATCCATTCCCACTCGGTCATCGCGCCGAAGATCGGATGCGGAGCGAACGCAAAATCCCGCCGCGGAGCCGCGAACCGCTCGATCGACTCAAGCAGCCTCGCGCGGTCGCGATCGCACTCCGCTGGCGGAGTTCCCGCGCCCGCTGCCTGATCGATCTCCGGTACGGTTTTCACTCCTGGCGGCCACTGCATGGGTACGCGTAGCGCGGCGAATTTCACGAGCGTCCGATTGAGGAAGTTGCTACGGTCCTGCCCCTTCAACTCACCGGTGACGATCAGCAGAGAGTCGTTCAAGTGGCAGACCATCTGGTGCGCGTTCATCTTGCCCCAGCGCCGTTCGGCATCGGGTCCGAGTTTCGCGAGGCGACCTGCGATTTCGGATTTCGAGGCGGCCTCAGAAATGATCTTAATACTCACCGATTCACGTCGATCACCGTGCGCCCGCGGATTTGGCCCGCAAGGATCGCCGCGCCCAATTCGAAGATCTCGCTGATCGGCTTGATTTCCGTCATCGAATCGAGCAGCGGCAGCGGGAGGTCCTCAACCAAGCGCGCCCAGATCGCGCGCCGCTCCGGATTCGCGACCCGCACCGAGTTCACACCGCACAGATTCACCGAGCGCAGGATGAACGGCATGACCGTGCTTGAGAACGTCGCACCGCCTGCGAGTCCGCAGAGCGCGATCGAGCCGTGCGCGGCCGTGGTGCGCAGCAGTCCGGAGAGCGTCTCACCACCGACGCTGTCGATCGCCCCGGCCCATCGTTCCGCTTCGAGCATGCGCTTCGACGGCGTCCCCAATACTTCGCGCCCAATGATTTCCGCAGCGCCGAGCGATTTCAAATACTCGTGCAGTTCCGCCCGTCCTGAGGACGCCACGACGCGATAGCCGCGCTTCGCGAGGATCGCGATGGCCACGCTGCCGACTCCTCCGGCTGCTCCCGTCACGACGACGTCGCGTCCGCCCGGTTTCAATCCATTGGCTTCGAGAATCATCACGGATTGCATCGCCGTGAACCCAGCGGTGCCGATCGCCATCGCCTGTTCGAGGCTCATCGATTCGGGCACAGGCACCGTCCACTCCGCCTGCACGCGTTCGTATTGCGAGTAACCGCCCCAGTACGCTTCGCTCATCTCGCTGCCTGTGACGACGACGCGATCGCCGGGCTTGAAACCGTCGACTGAGGACTCTTCGACCACTCCGGCGAGGTCGATTCCACCGACCATCGGCCACTTTCGAACCACTCCGGGCTTGCCGGTGACCATCAGTCCGTCTTTGTAGTTGAGGCTCGAATAGGCGACTTTTACCAGCAGGTCGCCGGGAGGCAAACGGTCGAGAGTCAACTCCTCAAAGGCCACATTAGTCTTGCCTTCAGCCTGCGTCGCCATAACGGCTCGAAATGAATTCATATCGGTGCTAGAATACCGCATATCATGCTCACCAGACGCCGCTTTGGAGTGCTGTCATTCACCGCACTCGCTGCCGGGGAAGCCGCCTTTGCCAGACGTTATCTGGAGGGTTCGAAATTCCCCACGAACCTGACGCTCATTAATTCGAACGAGAATCCGGAGGGTCCGCCGCCGGTGTCGATCGAAGCGATGAAGAGCGCGCTCACGCTCGGCGGCCGCTACCGCGACCAGGATATGGACGCCCTCGCCGGCGAGATAGCCGCGATGGAGAAGATCCGTCCTGAGGAAGTCATGATGGCTTCCGGATCGAGCGAGGCCTTGAACTGCGCGCTTTACGCATTCACCTCGAAAGAGTCGCCGGTGATCACGTGCCTGCCTGTGTATGAACAAGCGGTCTGGATGTCGAAGATGATGGGGCACGGGTTGGTCACGAGGCCGCTCAAATCCGACTACAGCTTCGACGTCCATCGCCTCGCTGAGGAATCGAAGAAGGTGGAAGGCGGATTCATCTACCTCTGCAATCCGAACAATCCGACATCGACGATCACTCCGACGGCGGATATCGACTGGCTCATCGCGAATATGCATGAGAAGGCGATTCTGGCGGTCGATGAAGCCTACATCCACTTCGATCCGAAGGTATCGTCGGCGATGAAGCACGTCTCCGCGGGCAAGCGTGTGATCGTCTTCCGGACGTTCTCGAAAATCTACGGCATGGCTGGATTGCGTGTCGGTTTCGCCTGCGCGAAAACCGATCTGATCGACAAGATGGTGCCCTACCGCAGCAATTCGATTTCAGTGGTGGGCGTGTATGCGGCGAGTGCGGCGATCAACGATCCAACGGTCGTCACGGGCCGGCGACAGCGGCTGAACGGCACTCGGGACAAGACCTGCGCGTGGCTCAAACAGCAGGGATATGAAACGCTCGATCCGCACGCGAATTTCTTCATGGTCAATCTGCGCCGCGACGTGGGGCCGATGATTGAAGCGATGGGCAAGCAAGGCGTCGCGGTGGGGCGTCCGTTCCCGCCGTTGAATCAGATGCTGCGCGTGACGGTGGGCAGCGAGGCGGATATGGCGAAGTTTCGGCCCGCGCTGTTAGCCGCGATGAAGGCCTGACCACGTGTGTCACATTCGTTTGCTGTCAGTTACTGAGTCGATGTATGAGGAATCGACTCTTTGAACTCGGCTGTTTATGCGCTTTGATTTCCGGAACAGGCGCGCTCGCGGCCGAGCCCACGATTTGTCCTGCGACAATCTCGACGCATCAGCAACTGGCGTCCGCGGTCGCCGGTTGGGATTCCTTCGTCGATGACTTGCCGCAGCTTCTGTCTGCTGTGACGTTCTTCGACGGCGCCCCTGAAGAGAAGGCGTCGCTGGTCTATGACAAGATCGTAAAAATGGGCGGCAAGCAGATCGCGACGTGGACGTTCGAGGCGCAGAAAACGCGCAAAATCTGGCTCGCTTGCCGCTATTCGGGAACTGCCATCACCTTGAAATCAGCTCTGCCCGACACGACTCGCGTCTGCACGGTGACCTACAGCCTGAAGGAACAGATCGCGGGGATGGAGTCGATCGAAAAGATCGTCTGCAAGTAAGTTTATGCGGTTGCGGGGCGCGCCCAATCCTCGGGCACCTGGCCTTCGGGCAGCAGCGCTCCTTTTTCCAGATGGCGGATTTTCGAAGCGAATCGCGCCGCGTGCGGATCGTGCGTCACCATGACGATCGTCTTGCCGAACTCCTTGTTCAAGCGTGACAGCAGCGTCAATACTTCCGTCGCGGATTGCGCGTCGAGGTTGCCGGTCGGCTCGTCCGCCAACACGAGCTCAGGATCCGTAACGATCGCGCGCGCAATGGCGACGCGCTGTTCCTGACCGCCTGAAAGTTGGCGCGGCAGGTTGCCCATGCGATCGCCAAGGCCCACGAGTTTCAACGCGGTTTCAGCATGCGCCACACGTTCCTTCGAACTCAAATTCGTGAGCTTCAGCGGCAGTTCGACGTTCTCGAGCGCGGTGAGCACCGGAATTAAATTGAAGGACTGGAAGATGAAGCCGATGTTCTCATTGCGCCAACGCGCGATGGCGCGATCGCTCAACTGCCGCAAGTCCTCGCCGAGGACCGCGATCTCGCCGTTGGTCGGTTTGTCCATGGCCGCGATCAGGTAGAGCAGGGTCGATTTCCCCGAGCCCGACGGGCCCATCAACGCTACAAACTCACCCTTATGAATTTCGATGCTCGCGTCTTTCAACGCGAACACGTGGTATTCGTCGCGCACGTACTCTTTGGTTAGCTTGTTGGTTTCGATGACCGTCTCGGTACTCATGTGTGTCGAATTAGCCTTTCTTGAGAGTGACTCGCGCGCCGTCTTTTAAATCCGCCGGGGGATTGTTGACCAGGTCCTCGCCGCCGATCAGTCCGCTTTGAATCATGACGCCCTGCGGACTCGTGGGACCGGTCTTAACGCCCCTGCGGACCGCCTTGCCGTCGACGACGATGAACACCGCGCCTTCGCGAATCGCGCTCGCCGGCGCGTAGACGACCGGCTTCTGATCCGCGGCCGATAGCGTTCCCGTCTTCGGAGCGGCTTTCGCAAGGAACGCGACGCTCGCGTTCATGTCCGGACGCAGACGCGAATCCGGATTGAGGACTTTCACCTTCACTTGCACGGTCGCCTTCTGCCGATTCGCCTCGGGCGAGATCTCATCAATCACGCCGTCGTATTTGACATCGGGAAACGCGTCGGTGGTGATGACGCCTTTCTGTCCCATCGAGAGCTTCGCGAAGTCGTTCTGGTTGATGTCGAGCTCGGCTTTTAAATCGTTCAAATCGGCCATCGAGACGACGTAGCCCTTGGCGCCTTTGTCGCCGACGAATCCGGTCGTCACGAACTCGCCACGTTCGACGTTGCGCTCGAGGATCGTGCCGGAAATCGGTGCGACGATCACGGTGTTCGAAAGCTGATCCTGATAGAAGGCGAGTTGCCCTTCCGCCTGCACGATTTGGCCGCGGATCGCGTCGATCTGCTCTTTGCGAATGCCGATGCGGGCCAGATCGGCAGTGCGCTGCAAGGAATTCAACTTCGCGACGGCCCCGTCATATTTCGCCTGCGCGTCGTCGAGATCGCGCTGCGGAGAGACCTTCGCTTCGACGAGTTTCTTCGTGCGGTCAAGGTTAATCTTCGCGTCTTCTAGGTCGGCCTTGGCTTGTTGGACATCCGCATTCGCCCGTGCGATTTCCTCGGGACGCGAGCCGTTCACGGCCTCGGCCAATTTTGCCTGCAACTGCTCGAGCCCGCCCTTCGCCTGCTGCACTTGCGCCTTGTATTCGGCATCCTCGAGGCGCACGAGCACTTGGCCTTGCGTCACTTTGTCGCCCTTTTCGACTCCGATCCAGGCGACGCGTCCGACCACTTTCGAAGCGAGCTCAATTTTATGCGCGGCGATGATGTAGCCAGTCGCGTTGAGGATCACTTCGCCCTGCGCGGCCGCGGTCGCCGGTGCGATCGAACGTGCGCGGACTGTCTCGACTT
>DASXZC010000328.1:0-8365 GCA_036502165.1 Bryobacteraceae bacterium | reverse complement strand
TGGGGAACTCGACGCGGCTCTTGGTGCCAGAGACGCGGATGACTGCGAGATTCGAATTATCGGTCCAGTCGGCGTCGGTGAAGTTGTCGAGGAAGTCGCGGGGCGCTCCGCCGGCGAGGGGGGCGCGGGCGAGCGTTCCGGCATTGAAGGTGTTGGCGAAGGTTCCGGACAGCATCGCCATTTCACCAGCCGGACTGATCGAGAGCAGCTTGCTGGGAGGAAGGCCGAGCGAGCGGGATTCGCGGCTGCCGGAACGCGTCGAGTAGATTGTGCTGGGCTCGGAATCCCATTCAGCGGTGTAGATGATCGTCTGGCCGTCGGGCGTGAAACGGGCGGATACGACGTCGCCACGGCGGTAGGTCAGGCGCTCGTATTGTGGATCGTAGGGCGGTGCGGTGCGGCGTCCCCAGAATACACCGGCGGCGACGGCGAGGGCCAATCCGGCCAGAGCGGCGATCGATAGGGAGGGCGGGAGTCCGCGGCGGCGGGCTTCTATCGCGGGGGTGGGTTCGTCGCCTTTGCCTTGCGCGAGTTTATCGCGGGCTTCTTCGAGCGCGACCTTGAGATCCGCCATGCTTTGCCAGCGGCGCTGCGGCGATTTCTTGAGACACAGCGCGATGACCCAATCGAGTTCGCGAGGAATGGCGGGTGCGAGGGCGCGTGCGGGCGTGGGCTCATCGCGCAGGATTGCGGCGACGGTCGATGCACCGGAGTCGCCATGGAACGCCGCGCGGCCCGTCGTCATTTCATAGAGGACAGCGCCGAAAGAGAAGATGTCGCTCCGCGTGTCGACCTTCCGGCCTTCGGCTTGTTCGGGCGACATGTAGGCGATGGTCCCCATGATCATGCCTTCCTGAGTGAGCGCCGCGGGCGCATTGGCGGCAGCCGCTGCGGCCGCTGCTTTTGCCTGCTTCGCCAATCCGAAATCGAGGACCTTCATGCTCCGCTGGCCGGTGGCAGTCTCGACGGCCATGATGTTGCCGGGCTTGATGTCGCGGTGGACGATTCCGGCGGCGTGAGCAGCGGCGAGGGCGTCGGCGATTTCGATGCTGAATTCGATCACTTCGCGCAGGCTGAGTTCCTTGCGGGCGATGAGCGCGTCGAGGGATTCGCCCTTCAAATACTCCATGACGATAGAGTCGCGGGAGCCTTCGGTGACGACATCGTAAATCGTAACGATGTGGGGATGATTCAGCGCGGAGGCCGCCTGGGCTTCGCGCAGGAATCGCTCGCGGCCTGCGCCGGCCATCATCGGCGCTTGCAGGACTTTGACGGCAACCGTCCTTCCGAGGCGAGTATCGCGCGCTTTGTAGACGTCGCCCATGCCACCGGATCCAAGGGGTCCTTCGAGGCGGTAGGGGCCGATCGCGGTGCCGGGAGTGAGCTGTTGCGACTCTTCCGCAATCCTGCGCGCCGCGAGTTCGGCTGCGGGAGTTTCGAGGAATCCGCCGGCGTTCTGATCGCTCGCGAGCATGCGTTCGACGTGATCGCGGAGGTCTTGATCTGCCTGGCAGGCGGTCGAGAGGAAAGCGTCGCGATCCTCGGGCTGGTGTTCGAGAGCCGATTGGAAGACTCGTTCCACCTGCTGCCAGCGGTCGGGGCTCATGGGAACTCATTCTATACCCGGCTGAACATTTTTTTCGAAGCCGTGCGGCTTTTCGCGGGCCGGGTTCGCTTAGAAAGGTGTAGGCAGTTAAGCAAGAACGAAACGAGAAAACGCAATCATGAAAATCAAGACCAACGTCAACGC
Organism: Bryobacteraceae bacterium; assembly: GCA_036502165.1. Lineage (GTDB taxonomy): Bacteria > Acidobacteriota > Terriglobia > Bryobacterales > Bryobacteraceae > F-183. The sequence goes on along the minus strand of DASXZC010000328.1, from coordinate 6,615 downwards.
AGGCTCGACCGTCTGGGGCAGCTAATTTATACCGCTTTTGCGATAGAAAGGATTCAAATGAAAATCAAGACGAACGTCAATTCCGGCACCGCAGTTTGGGGTAGCTAGTCTCACCGATGTGCGCTTACAAGCACAGGAAAGGAGAAACCAGTCATGAAAACCAAGACCAACGTCAAGTCCGGCTCAGCAGTTTGGGGCAGCTAATCCTCGCGAACGAAGGTGAAAAGAAAGGGAGTAAATTTTATGAAGACGAAAACCAACATCAAATCCGGCAATGCGCTCTGGGGTTCTTAATCCAGCCCGCCTTTCGGCCGAAACGAATCGTCAACCGATTTCACAACGCGCAGGACCGCGAGGGCATATTTGCTTCGCGGTCCTGACGCTTTTGGGGACCTGCTCGCGGTTTAGGCACCGCGCCGAAGCTCCGCGTATAGCCAGGCGCGTGAGGACTTCCAGTCGCGTTGGACGGTGTCGACGGAGATTTTTAGGACTTGCCCGATCTCCTGCTCGCTGAGGCCGCCGAAGAATCGCATCTCGACTACTTTGGCTTTCCGAGGATCCATGGCTCCGAGAGCGGTCAGAGCGTCGTCGAGAGCGACCAGGTCCGAATCAGGATGTCCGCCCACCATCAACGCTTCGTCGAGCGCGGTGTGATGCAGATTGCCGCCGTGCTTCTCGCTCTTGCGTGAGCGGGCGAAGTCGACCAGGATGCGGCGCATCAATTGCGCAGACACCGCGAAGAAGTGCGCTCGGCTTTGCCAATCCATACGCTGCGCATCGGCGAGACGGAGGTAGGCTTCGTTGACTAGAGCAGTCGCCTGCAGAGGATGACCGGGACGTTCCGCCGCCATGTAACGGCGCGCCGACCGGTGGAGTTGCTCATAGACGAGCGGCGTGAGCTTCTCGAGCGCACCCGAGTCGCCACCGCTCCAGGCGATCAGTAATTCGGTGACATTTGCGCCCGCTTGCGGTTGCATGAAATTGGCAGAACCGATCATAACACCGGAGACCGAGGGGTCCGCGCAAAAAGCGTCAAAATTTCGCAAGGCCTCGCCAAGAAGGAGCATCGTGAGCGGAAGGGCTCAGCGCTTGGTCCGACCGGGGACATAGGTGACACTTTATTGAAGCTCGTTCTGAGCGCGACCCGAGGGAGTGGTCCGCTGCCATTTGCATGAGGCTTATTCGCTTTTTTGGCGTAAGTTTCTGCAAAGCCTTCTTGCTACGAAGCGCCCGGCTCTTTGAGCAGAATCGGGTGGATCGTTTCCACAGCCACCGCAAACAAGGACATCTGCTCGGAGTCCGCAAAGACGGCTTCGAAGTCAGTCGGAGTGAAGGCGCGTGCGAGACGTATCGCGTAGGTCTCACGCAGCAGGCGCGCGTAGTGATCGACATCGTAGTCGCGGCGATCGCGATCTTCGATCGCCTCGTCATCTGTTTCCGCGATCACAGCAGCGCCCCCTGATTTCGTGCGAAACACGCGGATTTTGTCACCAACGCTCCACGTTGTGCGTCCGCTCGAGAGCATGGCTTCATAGGCGAGTTCGTGCCGGCTTTCGCGGGTCGATTCATACTGCGCCGGCGTCTTGGTGAGTCGCACGAGAGACGACAAATCGTACGCCGGCAATTCGCGGCGGCGGATGGAGTTTAACGTGGCCAGATAAATCTCGCGGACTCCGGGAACATCGCCGATCAGCAAACGTGCGATGGCGCGGCGTAGGAAGCGCTCGCCGAAGGGCTCCGCGCGGCTCGAACGAAACGCGACCCCGCGCAGCACCAGCGTGCCGTCGTAGCCGAGCAGCGCGTAGTTCTTCGGTTCGTGCGAGAGCATCGCCTGATACCGTCCTTCGAATTCCAGTTGCACAAGCGGAGGCAGCAGCGCCGCGACTTCCGCCACGACGCGACGCTCGTCGGATTCATTCCATCCCTCAGGTGCGCTGAAATAGACGCCGTCGGTGTCGGCTTCGAGCAGCGTCACTCCGCGAGCGGCGAGTTCGCGGCACATCATGTCGAGCGTCTCGCGGCCGCGGCGTGTCACTTCGTTCGCAGCGTGGACATCCGCGAATCGCGTCAAGTCGCCACCAGCCGCGAGATATCCGTAAGCGGAATTCACGACGAGTTTCATCGCGGCCGACAATGCCTCGTATGTATAACGTTCAGCGGATCCCGGCGCAGCGGCGCGCGCACTGGCCTTCGCGGCGAGCCTGCGCTCGACCAGCCGATCCACCAGTTCGAGCAGCGCGCCCAGATGATCGCGCGAAGGCCCGATGCGATAGGCGCGCATCAACGATGGATACAGACTGGCGACGTCCGCTTTCACGATCCGCTGGGCCACGCCGGTCGCGAATAGATGGAGAGCTGCGCCACTGTGCATGGTTCCATCGCCTTGTTGATGCGCGGGCGGCGCCATTCCCGATCGCAAGTACGCGCGCACGAGAAGAGGATCGATCACGCCGGTGGCGGCTCCGGCATCGGCGAGACGCTCATAGCGGCGAGGCGTCATTTGCGCGAGTGCGAATGCGGCTCCGCCGAGCATGCGCGCGAGATGCGCGACTTCTTCGACATCGGATTCCGCATAACGCCGCACGCGTTCGGGGTCGCGGCCGAACACGGTATAGATCTGATCGCCGGGAATCTGTTCGCGATGCGGAGCGGCGATGCCAAGATGGCGCGCGACAGCTTTGAGTCCATGGCCGGGCAACTCGCGAGCTGAGAAATCGTAGCGGATGACGGCGTCGAGGGTGTCGATCAGCTCGCGCCCCGGTGCGACGAATCGTATGCGGCGCGAGGAGTCGGCGCTGTTGTTGGCGACTGTGCCGCGGCGGGCTCCGCGTTGGCGCAATCCGGCTGGGCCGATTCGTCCGAGCGCTAGAGGAACATTGAGGATCCTCGCGCGGCGATTCAGGAAGGGAAGATCGAAGCCGTGCAGATTGTGATTTTCGATGACGTCCGGGTCGGATGTTCGCACCTTCGCAACGAGGCGGCGGATCAAGTCCGCTTCGCCGGCGGCGTTGTCGTTTCCAGCCTCGAGCACTTCAGTCGCGCCTTCCGGATCGCGCACGGCGACCATAAAGATCCGGTCGCGCCAGGGGTTGAGTCCTGTGGTCTCGAGATCGAACTGCAGACGGCGGAGGTTATCGAAGGAGAGATCGCGAAAGTAGTTGCGGCCGGATGCGACCAGGTACTGCTCCTCTGGCGGGAGAGCCAACACCGCGTCTTTTCCTAAGTCCAGAATGTGGTCGAGCGATTGTTGGAGCCTGCGGCTCGCTCCTTCGACGACCGCGTTCGTGAGCGTCTTTCCGTCATCCGCCGAAACCAGATAGCGGAGTGCGCCCGGGCCGTTGAGCTCGCGATAGGTCACGAGCGCTTCTGGATCGCCGTCGGGGGCGAGGCGCGCGCCGAGATGTTGTTCGAGATCATCGAGCCGGTCGAGGAGGATCCATGGACGGAACCAGTCCTCCTCTTCGATCAGCTCTCCTGTCGCGGGATTGCGGCGCCAGATGCGCGCGCGTCCATCGGTGTCAGCCCAGACCGATACGATGCCGGGCGTGGGATCCCAGCCCCAGAGCCATTCGTCCTTTAGGCGCGGCGCGGTGGAGGGCTCGGAGATCATGATGCAGTGTAGCTTGGCGCCGCAACGGGACGGGTTATACTCGCAGGAGGCCTACAGTCAATCCACAGGAGAGCTTCACAAAATGAGTGAAATCGTCAGCGGCGCCGAGTTCAAGACACAATTGCGTACGGGTCACCCGAAGCTTGGGTTGTTCCTCAACTCGCACAGTCCGACGGTTGCGGAACAATTGGCCCACAGCGGCTATGATTGGCTGCTGGTCGATACGCAGCACGGCCCGATGAGTTTCGAGACGTTGTCGGCGATGCTCGCGGGCGTTTCGCACGGTGGCGCGAAATCGATGGTGCGTGTGGCAGGCTATCATGATCGCGGCGGCATTCAGCAGTCGCTCGATATGGGCGCCGATGGAGTGCTGGTTCCTTATATCAACACCGCTGACGAAGCGCGCCAGGCCGTGAGTTGCTGCCGGTATCCGATGGCGGGGACGCGGTCGGTATATTTTCCGCAACGCAGCATGAACAAGAAAGGTCTCCTCGGCTATGCGGGCGCGGCCAACGACAACGTGATCGTGGCGCTGCAGGTCGAGACTGCGGATTGCATCAAGAACATTGATGAAATCGCCGCTGTGCCGGGAGTCGACATTCTGTTCCTCGGCCAAAACGATTTGTGCATGTCCATGGGACTTTACGAGAAGTATGTGTTTCCGGAGATGTACACTTCGCCTGAGTTGCAGGAAGCGACGGATAAACTCCGCGCCGCGGCGAAGAAGAACAACGTTATTTTAGGGCTGTTTCTGTTCGGCACTACGCGTGTGGCCGAATTCATCCGAAAGGATTTTTCGTTCATCAGTCTGGGGAATGATTTGCACCACATACTGACGCAGGCGACTGCTTACGTGAAGGATGTCGAAGCCATCGCGAAGGATACGGAGAAGAGTTGGACCCGGCGTCCGACGGCGTTGATGTAGGGCCGGCGATTGATCGAAGTTACGGACGTTTGACGCGGGCGGCGATGGCCGCTCCGAAAATGCGTTCATCTCGATCGCGGCGGAGATTCTCGAGGACCTGGTTCACGAAATCCGCCATGATCTTTCCGCGTCTGCCACCACGGCGGAGTACCCATACGCCTTGTTCCTTGCGAAGCGGCGACCTGTCGCGCGCGGGGCGGATGGTTGGGGTCGGTTTCATAATCCCATTGTGTCAAATCAGTCGATGGAGAGGCCTATCATCATGAAGAATCCGCCGCATCCCGGCGTAGTTGTCTTGCAAGAATGCATCGAACCGATGGGCCTCACGATCACTGATGCCGCCCAGGCGCTCGGGGTGACGCGCAACACTCTTTCGGAACTCGTGAACGGCAAGCGTGGCATCTCGCCCGACATGGCGCTTAGAATCTCCAAAGTCTTCGGTGGTACCGAACAAGGATGGCTTGTGCAACAGGCGCAATACGACCTCGTTCGCGGGCGAGCGGCCTAGCTTAACACTCCGTATGTTAGTGTAGTGGCCCATGGACCGTTTCATGAGACCTTTTTACTTTTCCGCGGCATTGCTGCTCGCGGCGTCGATCCCCGTACTCGCGCAATCTCCCCGTCCGATGACGCTTGTCGATGTGATGAACGTTCCGCTCATCGGCGATCCGCAAATCTCGCCTAATGGAAGCCAGATTCTGTTCGTCCGCACGGAGGCGAATTGGAAGGCCAATCGCCGGATCAGCCATATCTGGCGCATCGATGCGGACGGCTCGAAGCTCCTGCAGTTGACGAGCGGTGCGGAGGGCGAATCCACTCCGCGCTGGTCGCCGGATGGATTGTCCGTCGCGTTCGTCGCTAAGCGTGGCACGGACGCCGATGCGGTCGCGCAGGTGTACATTCTTGACAATTCCGGAGGAGAGGCTCGCGCGGTGACCTCGCATCCGACTGCGGTCTCGAACCTCACATGGTCGCCCGATGGATCGACGATTTACTTCCGCGCGGCGAATCCGAAATCCGCTGAGCGTAAGGCGCGTGAGAAAGCCAAGGACGACGTCATCGTGTTCGATGAGGACTTCGAACAGCAGCACTTGTGGAAAGTCACGGTCGCTTCCAAGGTTGAAAAGCGCATCACCGACGGCGACTTCTCGGTGATGTCCTACAGCCTCTCGAATGATGGATCCAAAATCGTTATGAACCGCGCTCCGTCGCCGCTGATGGAGGACATTGACCGCAGCGAAGTGTGGCTCACCGATCAGGACGGAATGAACGCCGCGCAGATCACGCACAACAGCGTGCAGGAGTCGGATGTATCCGTCTCCCCGGATAACTCGACTGTGCTATTTCTCGCGGGAGCCAATCGGGAATTCAGCACTTATTACAATCACAAAATCTTCACCGCCCCGGTGGCCGGAGGCGGATCGGCACGGTTGCTGACACCCACACTCAAGTACGAGGTCGAGCGTGCCGCATGGTCGAAAGACGGGAAATCCATCTTCTTTACTGCCAATATGGGAGTCCATTCGGAACTATTCCGGATGCCGTCGACGGGCGGGGATCCGGAACAGTTGACGAACGGTGAGCACTCGATCAGCGGCTGGACTTTATCTATTGCCGCGAACGAACAGGTTGCCGTCGTCAGCAATCTAAGCGCGCCGGGCGAGATCTGGATCGCTCCGGCAGACGGGAGCGCCGCGCCTCGCAAGGTGACGTCCACTTTCGACTATTTGTCCCGTGAATTCAAGCTGCCACGCCATGAGAAGATCGAGTGGAAGGGTGCCGATGGAACGACCGTAGAAGGGCTGCTCTATTATCCGATCGACTACAAGCCGGGCCAGCGGTATCCGCTCGTGGTACAGACGCACGGCGGTCCGCAGGCGTCTGACAAGTTCGGATTCGGGGGCACCCAGAACTATGTTGCGGTGCTGGCGGCTAAGGGTTATGCGGTGCTGCAGCCGAATTATCGCGGCAGCACCGGTTATGGCGACGTCTTTTTGCGCGATATGGTCGGGCATTATTTCCAAAATGCGCACCTCGATGTCATGGCGGGCGTCGATTACCTGATCGCGAAGGGAATCGC
>DASXZC010000327.1:0-2279 GCA_036502165.1 Bryobacteraceae bacterium | reverse complement strand
TATGAAGGATTTCCGCGATCCGAAAGTCTTCTGGTACGCGCCCGGAAAATATTGGGTGATGGTCGTCGCACTGCCCAACGACCACAAGATCCGGTTCTACAAGTCGCCGAATCTGAAAGCTTGGGACTTACTCAGCGAGTTCGGCCCCGCGGGAGCCACCGGCGGCCAATGGGAGTGTCCGGATTTATTCCCGCTCCCCGTTGAAGGCAAAGCCGGCGAAAAGAAATGGATGCTATCCGTCAACATCAACCCCGGCGGACTGCAAGGCGGCTCAGCCGATCAGTACTTCGTCGGCGAGTTCGATGGAACTCACTTCACAAATGCGAACGCACCGAACGTCACCCTATGGGCCGACTACGGCGCTGATTTTTATGCGAGCACTTCGTTCTCCGACATCCCCGCGAAGGACGGACGCCGCATCTGGATCGGCTGGTTGAGCAACTGGATCTACGCGAATGACGAACCCACATCGCCATGGCGCGGGCTGCAATCCTTCCCACGAGTCCTCAGTCTACGCGACACTCCCGACGGCTTGCGGCTCGTGCAGAAGCCCGTGGCGGAAATCGAGAAGCTGCGTCAACGCCCGCTTGAACTACGCAACGTCACGATCGAGGAGGCCAACCGTAAGCTCGCGGACTTCCACGGGCAGTCCTATGAAATCGAACTGAATGGCACGGCGGATGTGCAGGTCTTGAAGGATCCCGATCACGAGACGGTCGTCAGCACCAATGGCACGATCCACATCGATCGCACGGACTCCGGCAACGTCGCGTTCCACAAAGGCTTCGCGGCGGTGCATCGATCGGTGCCTGCGCGCGACGCCCGCCTGCGGATCTTCGTCGATCGCTCGGTCATTGATGTCTTCGGCAACAACGGAGCGACCGTGATGACGGAGCGCGTCTTTCCCCCAGAATCCGCGACTGGACTCCAATTGAGCGGGCCCCCTTCGAATCGAATTTCTCTCACCATTTGGAAAATGGCGTCCGCTTGGAAGTAAGCTGGTTTCTGGGACATGGCGAATCCATTCATGCAGCGGGCCATCGAACTGGCCGTCGAGAACGTCCGTCTGGCGCGCGGCGGTCCTTTCGGCGCCGTCATCGTCAAGGGTTCTGAAGTGGTCGCAGAAGGCTACAACCTGGTGACCGGCACCTGCGATCCGACGGCACACGCCGAGGTCACCGCGATTCGTAGGGCCGCGGCCGCGACCAAGAACTTCAACCTCGAGGGCTGCGAAATCTACACGAGCTGCGAGCCTTGCCCGATGTGCCTGGGCGCGATTTACTGGGCGCGCCTCGACCGCATTTATTTTGGAAGCACGCATCAGGATGCAGCCGAAGCCGGCTTCGACGATTCACTGATTTATCAGGAAATGCGCCGATCGTTAGAAGAGCGCAAGATTCCCATCATCGGCATGGATCGCGACGACGCCATGGCCGCGTTCGCAGCGTGGCGCAACGCGCCCGCGAAGGTCGACTACTAGAAGCGCCTCAGCGGTACCAATACTTCGTTTGCGCGGCCCAAGTGGTCGACTGATATCGCGAGTGCAGCAGATGGTACGCCTGCTCTGAGTACTTTCCCGTTTCGTCATCCTTGCATCCGTAGAAGGACATTCGTATAGCGCGAAACAGAGCTTCAGGAATCCGCGCATCGTTCGGCTGACGATTGGCCCAGTCGATCGCCTCTCGCAATGCAAAAGTGGCCCACCACGAAGGAGCTGCATTGAGTTGTCGAATCTCTTCTTGCGCCGCCTTTCGATCGGGAGGCGTGAGAAACGTTGGAAAGGTTGTCTCGATCGGCGGCGCTGCTGGACATTGGCGGCTCACGTGAGGACTTCCCAACTTTTCGTTTCCAATTGGGGCTTCCCTGAGAATGGGCGACAGGCCCGGCGCTCGCAAATAGAGGAACAGGGCGGCGTGCCGAAGTTGCTCTGGATCTTCGGCGCTCAAAAATTGATTCGCCCCTTGTGCAGCGGCCGGATCCAGTTCGACAACCCGCCGCAGCAACTGCTTCGCCTCATCGAATCGGCCGAGCATCACTGCGCGAAACCATCCGCTCTCGGCAACGCGAAGCTGCAGATACACCGGAAGGATCGGATTGATGCTCGCATCGATCCATAAGCGAAGCGGAATCTCCGAGTTGAGAACCTGCGTGACATCCGAATCAAAGGCGAAAACAGATCCGTCCGGCAGAGGAGCCCGTTCGTTCGGATCCTCGTTCCCATCGAAATCCGCGATCGAGGACTCGGGACGCCGCAATCCATGCACAAGGAATTCGTTCCA
>DASXZC010000326.1:0-9012 GCA_036502165.1 Bryobacteraceae bacterium | reverse complement strand
CAATTGGTCGCGCGCAGTGCCGGATTTGACGCAACCCTCCCACAGCGGCTGAGGTTGGTGCAGGAAATGGATCCGGAAATGACCATCTATGGCGAGGAGACACTCGAACAGCACATGAATCTTCCGCTACTGCCCTCACGCGTCGCGGCGATCTCGCTGACCGTCTTCGGCGCCATTACGCTCGCACTCGCGGCGATCGGAATTTATGCGGTCATGGCCTTTGCGGTTTCACGCCGCACGCGGGAGATCGGAATCCGCATGGCCATCGGAGCGAGACCATCGCAAATCGCGTGGATGATCGGACGTCGCGCGTTATGGCTGGTGGGCTCGTCGTCGCTTGTAGGCGCGGGGCTCGCGATACTCGCTGCGGGTCAATTGTCGCCCGTGCTGATAGGCGTGAATCCATGGGATCCGGGGGTTCACTTGTTCGGTTTATTGTTGATCGCGGCGATCGCCTTCGCGGCTTGTTGGCGCCCCGCGCATCAGGCGGCGTCGCTAGATCCGAATCAGTCGTTGCGGCGGGATTGATCGTCCGCGAACACGTCTTCGAGATCGCGCGCGTGGAGCAATCGAATTCCCCACCCCTCAATCTCGTCTACCGAGGCGTACTTGACTCGCTTCCTGGTTTCGGCCGGGAGCGGGCCGAACGAGCTCTCCAACAGGCGCGTCAGGAGGGCGGCCTCACCATCAACGTAGCTCGTAAGGTTTCTCATATCGATGTCGAATGGCATTCGGTTAATCTCCTCCTCCGCTATTATCCCTGTTCCTCTGAGTTTCGACAACGTCTTAAGATGGCCGATGTTTTCGAGCAGCGTCTTGTCGGACAGGTGCCGCCACGACGCGAGCACCCCGCGGATCGTCGATCGCGGGTCGGTGGACTCACACAGCACGGCCAGCACCCGCTCGGCGTCGTTCGGAGATTCGAGAAAGACGCTCGCTTCCATGGCGCGCATGTCCACAATCTCGTATTCGTAGCCGAGCGTCGGCTTCCGGATCTCGCGCTTCATCTGCATCGGGCCGTTGCCGAGATAAATGACGATCTGGATAATTTCGGCGTCCTCCCACAGCTCCTGAATCGCGCCGAAATAGTGGTAGCAGCGCCAATGCATGCGCGGATCGTTTCGAAGCTGGAACTCGAGATGCAGGATTTTGCCGTCCGCCAGGCGCGCGACGACGTCGGCGACCATCCTAGGCCGCTCGGGAAACTCGACGCTCAGGTACTCGGCCACCGGAGCGCAGTCGAGCGCCCGCAGCATCGCGGGCATGGCGTCGAAGAAGATCGTTTTCAGAAGATTGTCGTACTTCACCTGCTGTATTAGTGGGCGCAAGGCCGGAAAATTCTCAATCCTTCGTGTGATACGCTGTCACTATCGATCTACGGACTCCGGCAACCACTAGTCTGCGCTTGCCGGGGTCCTGATTCTTTTAGGGAGCCTTCGTTTTGCACGATCGCCTTGCTGAGCATTATCCGCCCCTGACCCGCCACGAGGCGCTCGTTGAAGCCGATCGGTGTATCTATTGCTACGATGCGCCCTGCACGCACGCCTGCCCGACGCACATCGACATCCCCAAATTCATCAAGAAAATCGCGACTGATAACGTATCCGGCTCTGCCCGCGCGATCTTCGATTCGAACCTTATGGGAGCGACCTGCGCCCGCGTCTGCCCCGTGCAGGAATTGTGCGAGGGCGCTTGCGTCCTCAATTCCGAACACAAGCCGATCATGATCGGCCGCCTGCAGCGGTACGCGATGGATCACGCGTATTCGACTGGTCAACTTCCATTCCAGGCATCCGTGTCGAAGACGTCATCCGTAGCCGTTGTGGGAGCCGGCCCCGCGGGCCTCAGTTGCGCCGGCGAACTCGCACGGCGCGGATATCCAGTCACTGTGTATGAGAAACGTTCGCTCGCCGGAGGATTGTCGACGTACGGCATCATTGGCCTCCGCGAGCCCGTACCCGTTGCTTTGGCCGAAGCCGGACTCATAGAACGTCTCGGAGTGAAACTCGCAACCGGCCAGGAACTCGGCTCGAATCTCAAATGGGATGATCTCCGCAAACGCCACGACGCAGTGTTTCTCGCTGTCGGATTGGGCGCGACTCCGGACCTCGGAATCCCCGGCGAAGAACAGATCCTCGACGGACTTCAATATATCGAACAAAGCAAAGTCGATTCCAACGGCGGCCCCCGAATTGGCCGCCACGTCGTCGTCATCGGAGCCGGCAACACCGCGATCGACTGCGCCACGATCGCCAAGCGCCTCGGAGCCGAAACGGTGACGATGGTCTACCGTCGCACCGATCACGAGATGACCGCCTATCCGCACGAATACGACTTCATTAAGAAGGAAGGCGTCGAGTTCCGCTTCCTCACGCAGCCGACCGCGGTCAACATCGTGGACGGCCAAGTCACCGGCCTCACCTGCCAGCGAATCATGCTAGGCACAGCCGATCAATCTGGACGTCCCACGCCCATTGCCATCGCGGGTTCCGAGTTCGTCCTGGACGCCGATCAGATCGTCAAGGCGATCGGACAGAAGAAGCCCTCGCTTGCCGCGCAGATCGGGATCGCCACTGACCAAGGCTACATCCGCGTGACGAAGCAACTCGAGACAAGCGTCCCGGGCGTCTATGCAGGCGGCGATGCGATCCGCGCGCGTGGAGCCGCGTCGACCGTCATGGCCGTCCAGGACGGCAAACTCGCCGCGCAGGCGATCGACGCCCATCTGGAGTCCAAACATGGCTGATCTCTCGATCGACTTTTGCGGCGTCAAGTCGCCGAATCCATTCTGGCTGGCCTCGGCGCCGCCCGCCAATTCCGGATTCCAAGTCAACAAAGCCTTCGAAGCCGGATGGGGCGGAGCCGTTTGGAAGACGATCGGCGCACCGGTGTTGAACGTATCGAATCGCTACGGCGCGTGGCATTACAACGGCCAGCGGATGCTCGCGATCAACAACGTCGAGCTGATTTCCGACCGTCCGCTCGAAGTCAATCTGCGCGAGATCGCGGAGGTTAAACGCAACTGGCCCGGCCGCGCGGTGATCGTCTCAGCCATGGTTGAATCGACTCCGGAAGCCTGGCGCGACATCATACATAAAATCGAGGACACCGGCGCCGACGCGATTGAACTCAACTACGGCTGTCCACATGGCATGAGCGAGCGCGGCATGGGCGCGGCTGTCGGCCAAGTCCCCGAGTATTGCGAACAGATCACGCGCTGGGTGATGGAAGCGGCGAAGATTCCGATCATCGTCAAGCTGACTCCGAACGTCGCGAGCGTAGTTCCTCCCGCGCATGCGGCCGTCCGCGCGGGTGCGAATGCGTTGTCGCTGATCAATACCATCAACTCGATTTGCGGCGTCGATCTCGACACGTTCGAGATCTCGCCAAACATCGGAGGCAAGGGCGGACACGGCGGCTATGCGGGTCCCGCGGTCAAGCCGGTCGCGCTGAATATGCTGTCGTCGCTCGGCACTGATGCCGCGATCAAAATCCCCATCAGCGGCATGGGCGGCATCAGCACGTGGAAGGACGCGGCCGAATTCCTCCTGCTCGGCGCGACCAGCCTGCAAGTCTGCACGGCGGTCATGCATTACGGCTTCCGCATCATCGAGGATCTCTGCGACGGCCTCTCGAATTGGATGGATGCGAAGGGATTCAAGACCATCCCCGAGTTGGTCGGCAAGAGCCTCACGCGCATTTCCGATTTCAAGGATCTCGATCTCTCCTTCCGCGCTGTCGCACGCATCGACGAAGCGAAATGTATCAAGTGCAACATGTGCTATGTCGCATGCAACGACACCGCGCATCAGTGCATCGACCTCATCCGCGACGGCGCGCTCGTCGAGCCTTACTCATACGAAGTCAGCTCGAACGGCAGGCAGGAAGCGGTCGGCATGCGGCCGCAGCCGAAAGTCCGCGAGGATGATTGTGTCGGCTGCCGCCTTTGTTATAACATCTGCCCAGTCGACGATTGCATTCGCATGGTGGAGCTTCCGCCCTTGCGCCCCGCGATCACCTGGGATCAGCTCAGTTCCGAAAATCGCATCGTCACCGAGGACTGGGAAGCCATGAAACAATATCGGGAGAAGATGGGAATCCACATCCACTAGGTAACGCCCTTGCCACTGCTCATCCGCAACGCCGACATAGTCAACTCCGACTCCCGCGCGAGCGGGGTCGACATTTACATCGAAGACGAGACGATCACACGGATCGGAACCAACCTCGACGCGCCTCCGGATGCTGAAATTATCGACGCGACAGGCAAGCTGGTGTTCCCCGGTTTCATCGATCCGCACGTCCACATCTATCTGCCTTTCATGGCGACCTTCGCAAAGGATACGCACACGACAGGCAGCATCGCCGCGCTCGTCGGAGGCACTACGACCTTCATCGAGATGTGCTGCCCGAACCGCAATGACGACGCGCTCGAGGGCTATCATTTGTGGAAGTCGAAGGCCGAGCAGAACTCCGCGTGCGACTATTCGTTCCACATGTCGGTCACGCGCTACGACGACAAGACGGAGTCGCAGCTCAAAGAGATCGTCGCCGATGGCATCAGTTCGTTCAAAATCTTCCTCGCCTACAAGAATTTCTTCGGCGTCGATGATGGCGAGATGTATCAGACGCTCACGCTCGCGCGCAAGCTCGGAGTCATCACGACCGCTCATTGCGAGAACGCGGAACTCGTTGGACGCTTGCAGCAATTCCTGCTCGCGCAAGGCAAGACAGGACCCGAATGGCACGAGCCCTCGCGTCCCGAATCCGTCGAGGCGGAGGGCACGAATCGCTTCGCCACGTTCCTCGAAAATACGGGAGCGGCCGGGTACGTAGTCCATTTATCCTGCTACATGGCCTTGCGCGCCGCTCTCGCCGCCAAGACTCGCGGAGTCAAAATCTCGATCGAATCCGTCATCCCGCACTTCTTGCTCGACAAGACCTACGCCGAGCGTCCCGGCGTCGAAGGAATGAAGCACGTCATGTCTCCGCCACTGCGGGCGAAACGCAATCAGCGCTATTTGTGGAACGCGCTCGCGACCGGCATCATTGACACGGTCGGCACCGATCACTGCCCCTTCGATGTTGCACAGAAACACCTCGGCGACGAGGCATTCACGCAAATTCCCAACGGCATTCCCGGCATCGAGGACCGCGTCAATCTCCTCTACACCTACGGCGTCAAACGCGGATCCCTCAAGCTCGACCGCTTCGTCGACGCGGCGTCTACACGCGCCGCAAAATTGTTCGGCTTGTATCCTCGCAAGGGTACGATCGCTGCCGGCTCTGACGCGGACATTGTCATCTACGATCCCAATTACCGCGGCGTCATTTCCGCCAAGACTCAGCACGTCAACAACGACTACAACGGCTTCGAAGGATTCGAAATCGAAGGGCGTCCCTCCGTCGTGACGGTTCGAGGCAAAGTGCAAGTGCGCAATGGAAGATTCGTCGGCGACGCCAAACGAGGACGTCTTCTGAAGCGCGATCCGCAGTATTTCTGATCCCCATATGTTGAACCCGAAACGGACCATCGAAGAACTGAAGGAACTCCGCGCGCTGACCTCCGACGACAACGGAGCCCAGCGCGTCGCCTGGACGCCGATGTGGCTCAAGGCTCGCGAATGGTTCGCGACCAAGCTGAAGGACCTCCCCGTCGAGCACCACCTCGATGCCGCCGGCAACAACTGGGTGACGCTCAAAGGCGAATCGGAAAAGGCACTGCTGCTCGGCGGCCATCTCGACTCCGTCCCGAATGGTGGATGGCTCGATGGAGCGCTCGACCTCATGGCGGGCCTCGAAGTTCTGCGACGATTCAACGACCAATACAACGGTCATCCGCCCTTGACGATCCGCCTAGTCGATTGGGCCGACGAAGAAGGCGCTCGCTTCGGACGCAGTCTGCTAGGCTCCTCCGCATTCGCGGGCACCCACTCAATCGCCGCCGATCGCGGACGCACTGATCGCGAGGGGATCCGGCTCGAGGACGCCCTCAAATCCTGCGGCGTGTCGATCGATCAATTCCCCGACGCTACTAAGGAGCAGAAGAACGCCGCCGCCTACCTCGAACTGCACATCGAACAAGGCCCCGTGCTCGAGCGCCTGAACCTGCCGCTCGGAGTCGTCATGGGCACCAAAGGCGTCGAGCGCCACGCGATCACGTTCCATGGACAGGAAGCCCATTCAGGATCGACGCCGATGAAGGTCCGCCGCGATGCCCTCGCCGCCGCCGCGAAGCTAGCGCTCGAGATCCGCACGATCGCCGGCAAGCATCCGGACGCCGTCTGCACCATGGGCAGCGTCAAGACGTTCCCGGGCATCGTCACAGCCGTGGTCGGCCGTTGTGAGACGACGCTCGATCAGCGCGACCTCGATCCCGCGGTGTTGCAGATGATGTTCGACGAGGCGCAAGCCGCGAGCCGCCGGTTCGCGAGTGAAGAAGGATGCACAGTCGAATGGTCGCGAATCTGGAACATCGAGCCGGTTCCGTTCCATCCTGAATTAATTGGCTTTTTGAAAGAATCGATTGAAGAAGTCGCGGGGGCATCACACATGCTGCCGAGTGGTCCGCTCCACGACGCGGCGGAAGCATCGCGAGCCGGCATTCCAACGGTCATGCTCTTCGTGCAATCGCTCGGCGGCATCAGCCACAACAAAATCGAGGACACTCGTGAAGAGCATCTGGAACTGGCGGTCCAGGCTCTCGATCGGCTGGCGTCGAAGACCGCTGACTGGATCCTCTCGAAATAGCCCGATAAACGCGCAAAACGCGCGGCGGCCGCTCACTCATCCAGTGGAGGAGCCGACCCCATCCGCGCGTTGAATTGCGCTGAGTATTCAATTGTGGTCCGGGACCATCCGCCCCCGGCTAGCGGCCTGCGAGCTATGATTCGGATGCAAATCGACGTCGTCCTTGGCGTCTATGCGAAGAGAAGCCTAGGTGCCCCACGTGACGCTGTCCGGTTGCGGGCCGGGGTTCGGCGTCGGCGTGGTCGGAGTCGTGGGCAACACCCAGCCACCGCCTGCCTTCAGATTTGTTTTGAGCTTCATTGAATTCTCCTTTCTAATCTTCGTATTTCGAATGCCTTCGCAATCCACCCGCCCCTTCAAACGCCGCATGCACGAGCGCACACGGAGAAACTCATCGGTTTCAGAACACCGGCCGGATATAAATCCACAGCGATCCGGCAGGCCGTTTTTAGGGACCGGAGATATGTGAGGACATCTCCTAACGAGACACTATCAGAGCAATTTCTTTATTGCAATAACGATTTCGTACTTCGGGCGTAAATATGTACCTTCTACGTAGAAGATGCACTGGGAATTTACACTAGATCAGTACTAATGTAAATCAATAGCTAGGTGATTCGCCTGTGGAACTTTATTAAGTGGTCCAGCTTATGGGCCGCCGCTCCCGAATCGATACTCTCTCCCGCGACCTTCACGCCGGCCCGTAAATCGGTCACGCGCCCGGCCGCCCAAAGCGCCGCGGCCGAGTTCACAAGCACGATGTCACGATGCGCACCGCTGCGCCCCGATAGGATTTCTCTGGCAATTTCAACATTATCTTCACGGCGATCGGGAATCAATTTTGACAGGACGGTCCGCGGCACGCCGAAGTCGGCCGGAGTCCATAAGTGGCGGGATACGCGCCCTTCGCAGGCTTCGTACACCTCTGTAGGACCCGTAGTGCTGATCTCATCGAGCCCATCCAGCCCATGCACGACTAGGGCCCTGCGCGTTCCGAGGTCGCACAGGGCTTCCGCCATGATCCTGGCGGCCTGCTCCGAGGGAGCGCCGATCAGTTGCACCTGCGCCCCCGCTGGATTCGTGAGCGGACCGAGCAGATTGAAGACCGTCCTCATCTTGAGTTCCGTGCGAGCCTCGCGCGCATGTTTCATCGCCGGATGCAATGCGGGTGCAAAAAGAAATCCGATTCCAATTTCGCGAATTGCACGTGCGCATTCTTCCGGAGCGACGTCAATTTCGACGCCCAGCGCCTCGAGCAGATCCGCGCTGCCGAACACTCCCGAGGCCGAGCGATTGCCATGCTTCGCGACCTTCAGCCCCGCGCCGCACACGACGAACGCGGCGACGGTCGAAACATTGAACGTTCCCGCGCCATCTCCGCCGGTGCCGCACGTGTCGATGAGAGTTTCCTCGATGCCCACATCGACTTTCACGGAATGTTTCCGCATAGCCCGGGCGAATCCGATCACTTCATCCACGACTTCGCCGCGCATCTTGATGGCAACCGCAAAGCCGGCGATCTGCGCCGAACTGACATGGCCTGCGAGGATCATCTCCATGGCCTCCTGCGCATCCTCGGCGCTGAGGATGGCGCCGTCCGAAACCCTGTGTAAGTAGCCAAGAAACGACATGTTATGATTTGTGTTGGGTTTTGCTGGAACGCTCGAGTACGCGCGGCGAGCCAAATGAGGCGTCCGCTGCCGGCTGCGTCAGTCCCACAAGGCTGAACCCAATCCCCGAAGAGGATCGAAATCCGTCATGAAGATTCACGAGTATCAGGCCAAAGCCCTGTTGGCCAAGTATAACGTGCCTGTGCCCCGAGGCAAGGTTGCGTTGACCAGGGACGAGGCTGCGGCAGCGGTAAAGGAAGTATGCGCGCTGACCGGCGGAAGCTGCGTCGTCAAAGCGCAGATCCACGCCGGCGGACGCGGCAAGGGCGGCGGCGTGAAAATCGCGAAATCGGTCGACGAGGGAATCGAAAAGGCGAACGAGATTCTCGGCATGACGCTGGTCACGCATCAGACCGGCCCTGAAGGTCGCCTGGTGCATCGCCTGCTGATTGAAGAGACGCTTCCGATCGAGCGCGAGTTGTATCTGGGAATCGTCCTCGATCGCGCCCTCGGGAAGAACGTTTTCATGGCGTCCTCTGAAGGTGGCATGGAAATCGAGGAGGTCGCCGCGCACACGCCCGAGAAGATTTTGAAGGAGCCGATCGATCCCGGATTCGGACTCGCCGGATTTCAGGCTCGCAGGCTGGCCTTC
>DASXZC010000325.1:0-4246 GCA_036502165.1 Bryobacteraceae bacterium | reverse complement strand
AGCAGTTCGGCCTGATGACGCTCCGCCGCTTCCGTCTTCAGGATGTCTGTGATGTCGGTGAAGATCACCAGGATCCGGTCCGTCGCCGACCTGTCTGGCTTCGCGGCGGAATCTCCGCCCGTGGAAGGCCCGCCAGCCGGCTGATAAGTCACCGAGTAGATCTTTCCATCGCACTTCAGGCGGCCCGGCAGTTGACTGAGCGCGATCTCGAATGGCAGGAACCCGTCTAGCAAACTCTCGAGCCCGAGCGTACACCATTCGCCGAAGTTTTCATCCTTCCCGCCAATCCACGCGGCGAGCCCTTCCCCGGCCACCGGGACGCCGAACCACTCCCTTGCCGCGCGCGAGGTCTCGCTCGACATCTTGCCATCGAGAGTCACAGTGACCAGGCCCTGCTCGACCGTGTCGAGTATCAGCCGCATTTCCTTTTGCTGCTCGCGGATCGTCGCCGTCCGTTCGAGCACGACCTTCTCGAGCCCGATGACGTTATCGAAAAACTGCCGCGAGATGTAGCACGCGGCCACCGTTTCGAGAACGACAAACGCGGCATGCACCAGCACGACCCACCACTGCGCCTGATAGTTGAACACACTCTCCGGCAAGAGCCACCACACGATCAGATGATGCAGCGCCACGGTTAAAGCCGCCGCCAGATTCACCATCGGATTGGCGAACATGCACAACATCGCGAGCAGCGCGAAGAAATAGAAGTGCATTTCGATCTGAACCGGACCCTGGCCGAAGTGGACCAGGAGTCCGCCCATCAGCATCGCCGTGATGCCGTAGACCACGGAAAGCGAACGGGGATTCTCGATCGCGCGGTAGGCCATCGTCGGGCCGGCGAGCACGACGAGGGTCAATACCAACGCGAACAGCGGACCGGTTCCGGCCGCCCAGGCCACCGCCATCAGGACAGGAATGTGCAGGTAGAAGAATACGAGCGCAATTTTGTTGAGCCGGGCGAGGAAGTGTCGTTCAAACGGAGTGATCTCCGGTGGAAGGGCCAGGTACTTCGTCCATTGCATATCCAAATGACCTCACCAATCCGTGTGGCGATACTTCGAGGTCAGACACTCGCTCTGCAAACTCACCGATCCGATCCCTATCGCCTGTAACACTTGCTCTCTTTATCGACCCGGGCGGACGCAATATTAAGAAATATGTACTGGTAGGGCGACCTTAGTTTGTTGCTCACAGCCCGGCCGATCCTGCCGAAAAGTCATTGCGTGGGGCTGAGGACTACGACAAATTGAGCAGCATGACACACACTGCCGCGATTGCGGGTGTCATCGTCTTCGCACTCGCCGGACTGGATGTTCCCGGTGAGACCAAGCATCCGGGCCGCCGGGAGGAGTGGAAGGCGAAGTATGTTCGACCTGCGTCGATTCCCTACCCTCGAGACAACCCGTTCACTCCGGAGCGCGAACTGCTCGGCCGCACCCTCTTCTTCGATCCGCGGCTGTCGGCTACCCGGAACATCTCCTGCGCCACCTGCCACAATCCCGGCTTCGCCTGGAGCGACGGTCTGCCGAAAGCGGTCGGCCACAGGAACGCGCAGGGCAGCCGCCACACGCCTACCCTGATGAACCTGGCTTGGGCCGAACTGCTCTTTTGGGATGGCCGGGCGGCATCTCTTGAGGACCAGGCACTCGGTCCGATCGCGTCGCCTCTCGAGATGAACCGCTCGCCTGAACAGCTCGCTGGGGAACTCGCTTGCAATGCCGAATACCGTACGCTTTTCGCGAAGGCTTATCCGGGCGAGGCGATCAGTCCGAAATTGATCGCACGGGCGATTGCGACATTTGAGCGGTCGCTGGTTTCGGGGATCTCGCCATTCGATCGGTGGGTGGCAGGTGATGAGTCCGCGATTGGTGAAGAGGCCAAGCGGGGTTTCGATCTATTCAACTCGAAAGGCCGGTGCGCGAATTGTCATCCGCATTGGAACTTTACGGATGATGGCTTTCACGATATCGGATTGCCGGATTCTGACATAGGGCGAGCAACCAATCTGCCCTTGCCGTCGATGCAGCATGCCTTCAAAACGCCTACGTTGCGCAACGTAGATCGGCGGGCTCCGTATATGCATGACGGCTCGTCGGCGAGCCTCGAAGACGCACTCGAATTTTACGATCGTGGAGGCCGCGCCAAACGTGCGAGCCTCGACCCCGACATCGTTCCACTTCATTTAACGGCGCAAGAGAAAGCCGAACTGCTCGCTTTTCTTCACACGCTCTCGAGCCGCGACAAACCAGTGGAAATACCGAGGTTCCCACGCTAAGGATTAATTCATAATGACGTTTCGAACATTGATTGCCGCCAGCATTTTGTTGTCCAGTCTCTTCGCGGCCGAGGAGCCGTCACGCACACGGCAGCCCGTTCAGAAACCGGGCGAGCACTTAGTGATTCAAAAAGACCGCGCGTTCTCGGTGACCGAACTCACCATCAAGCCGGGCGAATCGGTCGTCTTTTGGAATGCGGACGAAGTTCCACACAACGTCTTCTCGAATTCAAACGGAATGCAGTTCGACATACGACGCCAGGCGCCCGGCGAGTCGTCAACGGTGCCTTTCCCAAAGGAAGGAGTGGCCGAGGTCCGCTGCGCCATCCACCCAAAAATGAAGTTGATCGTGACCGTTAAGAAATAGGATCCCAGACTCGATGGAGCGAATTCCCCAGACCCAAAAGAAGCGCCAAAAGAAGACTCAAAAAACGACGCTGATTCTTGCTCCCATCGCTGTAGTTGTGCTTTTGGTGGGTCTCATCACACGGGTCAGCCTGCAGAACAACGCGCGTGAATTGATCGCGGCGCATGAGATCAAAGAACTCGCCGTCACATCGTTGGCGTTGCTATTAACCGAGGACGACGCGACCAAGGCGATGTTGTTCAGTCCGGACGATCCGACGCTCGATGTCCGCAAGATTCGCGCCTACGATCAGAATCAGGCCGTACTCGAGCGCATCGCCAAGCTCTCTCAATCTGAAACGGCAAGAGATCTGGTCCGCCAAATCCAAAGGCTGGATGAAAGCGAGTTGCGGCCGCTCGACACATCCGTGCAGGAACTGCTCGGCAGCGGTAAGCCGGAAGCCGCGAAGGCTCTCTACTTCAAGTCCTACGAGCCGGGCCGCGCGCGCTACGAGGCCTTATTGCGCAAGCTGGGCGACACTGCCGCCGCGTCGGCCGGCGCCGCTGAACGCGATCTCGACCGCAAGAATCTCATTTCGCTGATCACCGTTTGCACGACGCTGGGAATTGGAATTCTGATCCTGTTTTGGGCCTGGCGCGTAGCCGCGGCCCGGCGCATTGCGGAGCTTTCAAGCCATGCCAAGAGCGAGTTCCTGGCCAACATGAGCCACGAGATCCGTACTCCGATGAACGGGATTATCGGAATGACGGAACTGGTGCTCGCGACGGATCTCGACGCCGATCAGAGAAGCTGCCTGACCGCGGCTCATTACTCCGCGCGTAGCCTTTTGAGCCTGCTCAACGACATTCTGGACTTTTCAAAGATCGAGGCCGGCAAGCTGACGCTCGAATCAGTGGAGTACAGTTTGGCCCCGAATCTCGGCCGCACCCTCGGATCCTTTTGCACGCTCGCCCACGACAAAGGGATTGAGCTGATTTGCGACCTCGATCCCAATCTGCCCGACCGCGTGATCGGCGATCCTGTCAGGTTGAACCAGATCATCTCGAACCTGGTGAACAACGCGCTCAAGTTCACGCCGAGCGGAGAAATCCTGGTCGCGGCAAGGCTCGCGCAGAGCGACAAACCGTCCGCGAACCGGCCCTTCCATCTCGAGATTTCCGTCCGCGATTCCGGGATCGGGATCCCCAAGGATAAACAGCACAAGCTGTTCCAAAGTTTCTCGCAGGCGGACGAGTCAACGACTCGGAAATTCGGTGGCACCGGCCTCGGCCTCGCGATCAGCGCGCGCTTGGCCGCGGCCATGAAAGGGTCGATCGCAGTCGAAAGCGAGGAGGGCAAGGGAAGCACGTTTCGTGTGAAGCTCGAGCTGATAGCAGGCGGCGAGATGGCTCCGCTCGTTGCTGATGTCGAGGTCCTGAGAGACAAGCGCATTCTCATCGTGGACGACCATCCGATCAATCGGCGCATCCTCGAGCGATCGCTCGCTCCGCTGTGCAGGAAAGTGACCATTACAGAAGGAGCCAAGGAAGCTCTACAGTTCCTCGAGGCCGGCGGCGATGGCCGCCCTGACATAGTCATCACGGACTACCAGATGCCTGACA
>DASXZC010000324.1:0-3456 GCA_036502165.1 Bryobacteraceae bacterium | reverse complement strand
CTGAAGAAAAGAAGATGGGCATCAAGGGCTCGTCGACGACCGCTATCTATCTCGACAATGTGAAGGTGCCGGTCGAGAACGTCCTCGGCGAAATCGGCCGCGGGCATGTGATCGCGTTCAACATCCTTAACATTGGACGTTTGAAGCTCGGTCCATTCGCCGTTGGCGGATGCAAGGCTGATCTCGCGATTTCGATCAAATACGCAAAGGAACGCAAGGCGTTCGGCAAATCGATCGGCGAATTTGGGATGATTCAGCACAAGCTGGCCGAGATGGCCATTCGGCTGTATGCGTCGGAATCGATGAGCTATCGCGTTGTCGGAATGATCGACGCGATGCTCGCGGGCCATTCGTGGTCCGAGCCCGATTACGCCGCGCGCGAGTTGAAAGCCGTCGAGGAATTCGCGGCGGAGTGCTCGTACATCAAGGTCTATGCGAGCGAGGTGCTCGACTACATCGTCGATGAAGCCGTGCAGATCCACGGCGGCTACGGCTTCAGCCAGGAATATTCGGTCGAGCATGCGTATCGCGATTCGCGCATCAACCGGATCTTTGAAGGCACGAACGAAATCAACCGCATGCTGGCGACCGGGTGGCTGTTGAAGAAGGCCCAGAAGGGCCAACTGGCTTTGGTCGAAGCTGTGAAGAAGCTGCAGGGCGAACTGATGGCGGGTCCAACGCTCGACGGCGGGACGGTTGATGAAAATTCGAAGCTGGTTGGGAATGCGAAGAAGACGGTGCTGTTCGTGCTTGGCGTGGCGTTCCAGAAGTATATGACGGCGCTCGACGATCAGCAGGAAGTGCTGGCGGGGATCACGGACATTTCGATGAACGCCTTCGCGATGGAGAGCGCGTGGCTGCGCTGCCAGAAGATCGCGGACCGCGGAGGCCGCAACGCCGCGCACGTCGCAGAGATGACGCAGGTATTCTTGCGCGAGGCGACCGAACAGAACGAAGGATTCGCGCGGACGGTGCTTGCGAACTGCTCAGAAGGCGACGGATTGCGGATGAATCTAACGATCCTGAAGCGGTTCACGAAGTTCACGCCGGTGGATGCGATCGGGTTGCGGCGCAAGATCGCGAGGCGGTTGCTCGATGCGGAGAAGTACTTGACGTAGTGCTTCCGGATCCCTGAGAGCGACTGTCTCACGCCTTTGGCGATCGGTGTCGAGAGGTACGATTCCATTCCCGGCACGTCAAAAGTCCGTATAAACTGACGACGGAGGCTGCCGATCCCATGGAAACTCTGTTCCAAGACTTGAAACACGCTTTTCGATTGCTGCGCTCGGCGCCCTCGTTCGCCATCACCGCAATCGCCGCGCTCGCGCTCGGTATCGGCGCAAACACAGCGATTTTTTCGGTGGTCAACTCGGTTCTCCTCAAGCCGTTGCCGTTCCCTGACGCGGACCGCATTGTGCAAATGATGAACAGCACTCCGCGGGGCAACTTTCAGGGAGCGTCGATCACCAAATACAATGCCTGGCGCACGCAAACATCCGCACTCGAGGATGTCGCCGCTTATGATTTCGGTGGTCCGGGCATTAACGTCGGCGGTGGCGATCGGCCGGAGCAGGCCAAGGGGATCCACGTCTCTTACGAATTCTTCCGGCTCTTCGGCGTGCCGATTCGCATTGGACGTGCGTTCACACAGGAGGAGGACCGGCCCAATGGAGGCAAGGTCGTTCTGATCTCCGATGGGCTTTGGCATCGGCGTTATGGTGCGGATCCGAATGTGATCGGAAAGCCGATTCTGCTCGGTGGCGATTCCTACTCGATCATCGGTGTCGTCGGGCCGGCGTTCGATTTCAATCCCACGCCGGATCTGCTGCTGCCGTTCCAGGCGGATCCGAACAGTACACAGCAGGCGCACTTCTTCAGTGCAGCCGCGCGGTTGAAGCCGGGCGTGACGATCGAGCAGGCGCGCGAGGCGCTGAGGCTCACCGCCGACGAATTCAGCGCGAAGTTTCCGGGACAACTCGGGCCGAAGGATGGATTCTCGGTCGAGCTCATGCAGGAGACTGTCGTGCGCAACGTGCGTCCGGCGTTGCTGATCCTGTTGGGCGCGGTCGGCTTCGTGTTGTTGATCGCGTGCGCGAATGTGGCGAATTTATTGGTCGCGCGCGCTTCGGTGCGATCGCGTGAGATTGCGATCCGCTCGGCGATTGGCGCGGGGCGGTGGCGGATCATTCGTCAATTGCTGACGGAGAGTCTGTTGCTTGCCATGGCGGGCGGCATCGGCGGGCTTGCGATCGGAGTCGTCGGAGTCCGCGCATTGTTGGCGCTGAGCCCGGGCAATCTTCCGCGCATCGGAGCGGACGGATCCAATGTGACGCTCGATTGGACAGTTCTCGCTTTCACGATGGGAGTGTCGTTGCTGACCGGCATCCTGTTTGGAATTTTTCCCGCGCTGCAGGCGTCGAAGGCGGATCTGAACGCGACCATCAAAGAGACCGGCGGACGCGGCGGTTCCAGCATGGGACAGAATGCGGCACGCAGCGTCCTCGTCGTGATCGAGATGGCATTGGCGATCGTTCTGCTCGCGGGCGCCGGACTGCTGATCCGCACGTTTGCGGCGTTGCACGCTGTCGATCCGGGCTTCGATCCGCGCAACGTGCTCACACTCGAGACGTCGTTGACCGGCGCAAAGTACAATACATCCGCGGGCGTGAGCGATCTGGCGCGGCGTGCGATCGAGAAGATCGAAGCGCTGCCGGGTGTCGTGTCGGCCGCGGGCTCGAGCTACTTGCCGCTCGAAGGCGGACTCGGACTTCCGTTCAACATTGCCGGCCGCCAGCACAACGATCGTCCGTCTGACGGAGGCGCGGGTTGGGCGTATGTCACTCCGCACTTCTTCGATGTGTTTAAGGTGAAGGTGCTGCAGGGCCGCGCGTTTACCGATCGCGATACGGCGGGCGCGCCCGGTGTGGTGGTGGTGAACGAGGCGTTTGTGCGGCGTTTTTGGCAGAAGGAGAGTCCGCTGGGGCATCAGTTGATCATCGGACCAGGCATGGGTCCGGCGTTCGCCGAGCCCCCGCGCGAAATTGTCGGCGTGGTGTCGGACGCGCGCGATGGCGGATTGAATAGCGATCCGCAACCGCAGATGTTCGTGCCGGTGGCGCAGGTCAAGGACGCGGTGCTCGAGCTGAACAATCGCTTCATGCCGCTGACATGGGTCGTTCGCACGAACCTGAATCCACTGGCGTCGTCGATGCAGGTGCAACAAATCTTCAAGGATATCGACGATCTTCCGATCGCACGTGCACGCAGCATGGAACAGGTCGTCGTCCAATCGACGGCGCGCGAGCGGTTCAACACGACGCTGCTGGGGATCTTCGCGTTCGTTGCGATCATGCTGGCCGCGATTGGACTTTACGGGCTCATGTCGTACGCTGTCGAGCAGCGCACCGTCGAGTTCGGGATCCGAATGGCGATGGGCGCGGAAGGCGGATCGTTGCG
>DASXZC010000323.1:0-2050 GCA_036502165.1 Bryobacteraceae bacterium | reverse complement strand
AACAAAAGACGCTTCGTCGTGCGGCGGATCGTTGGCAACGGCGACCTTTGGATCACCGAGTATGTTCTGACCTACGACGGGAGGCCTTCCTACACCGTGAGCGTCATGGAATTCAGCGGCGACAAGGTTGCGCGAGAAACGCAGTACTTTGCGGATCCGTTCGAGGCTGCCGCGTGGCGCGCTCAGTGGGTCGAGCGGATGTAGGACATCGGCCTTACATCAAGCGGCCCTCACTTGCCGCGTGTTGCTCCAGACGACCTGCGCAATGCCGACCAGGGCGAGGATCGCACCGTAGAGCACCCAGCGCCGTTGCCCTACCATGAATCCCACGCGGAAGGCCAGATCGAGGCCCTGCAGGATCCAGACGATGCCCATCGCCACCATCGCAAGTCCGACGAGGCTGCTCACGATTCGCATCAATAGATTGAACGCGCCGCGCATGGAGGCCCCCCGTTTCATCTGATTTCGTGCTGCGTGAGTATAGCGCGTTGGGCGATCAGTACGCGTTCGCCATCCGGATCCATTACCGTCGAAGAGGTGAAATCGTTCAATAGGACCAGCGCCGTGGTTGGCCGCGTTCCGTGGTGCAGGCCGAAGGGCGACGGAACACACGGAAAGGATCCGTGGCGGTGAGAGTCCATTCACAGTTCTCGCCCTTTGTGCTTTTCACTTAACCCGGGGAGCGCGAGCATCGTTGGCCCATGACGTCTGCCGCATCCCGCCCCGTTCGCCACCTCGCGCTGCACGCGACCCCTGCCTCACCGCACTCGTTTGTTCCCGTCGGCCCGGTAATGCTTCTGGCCGCTTTTATGGTCGCGGCATCGCCGGCGCGAGCCGACCCGGATACCGCAAACGTCGGTCAACTCAAAAGCCTGAGTATCGAGCAGCTGATGAACGTCGAAGTGACGTCGGTTGCCAGACATCCTGAGAAGCTGCTTCGTAGCGCCTCCGCTATTCAGGTCATCACTCAGGATGACATTCGACGCTCGGGTGCCACCAGTCTCGCAGAGGTCCTGCGACTTGCCGATAATCTCGAGGTGGCACAGAAGAACTCTCACGACTGGGCAATCAGCGCACGCGGCTTCAACACCGCGCTCGCCAACAAGCTGCTGGTGATGATCGATGGGCGCACAGTGTATACGCCACTTTTTTCCGGGGTGTTCTGGGACATCCAGGACTACCCGCTGGAAGATATCGATCGGATCGAGGTGATCAGCGGCCCCGGCGGCACGTTGTGGGGCGCAAACGCCGTGAATGGCGTGATCAATATCATTACCAAGAGCGCGAAAGACACCCAGGGCACGTATGTCGAAGGGGGCGCGGGCAATCAGCTCGATGGGATCGCGGACGCCCGCTACGGCGGTTCGATCTCTTCGAACACTTCGTTTCGGATCTACGGCAAGTACGTCGACCGTGCCGACGAGGTCATGACCGATGGTGCGCCCGGATCAGACTCCTGGCATCAGGAGCGCGGTGGCTTTCGGATGGACTCAGACCTCTCGAGCCGCGACGCGCTCACGCTGCAGGGCGACTACTACGACGGGTACGAGAATGAGCCCGGTGACGGGGCGGCCACGACGAGCGGCGGCAATCTCTTGGGCCGATGGAGTCGCCGCTTCTCGGATGACTCGGATATGAGCCTGCAGTCCTACATCGACCATACGCATCTGCTCGATCCGGAGCCGGCGCTGACGATCGGCTCACTGGAGCTGGCGCCGGCGGGCTTACTGCAGGACGATCTCACGACATACGATGTCGATTTTCAGGACCGCTTCAGTGGCGGCGCCTACCATCGGATCGTGTGGGGACTCGGATTCCGCCGCACCCATGACGCGGTAGTCGATGCCCCGGGCTTCGCATTTCTGCCCAACGTGCTGAATCAGAATCTGTACAGCACGTTCGTTCAGGATGAGATCCCCATCGAGCCGAACCTGTCGTTCATTCTCGGCACGAAGTTCGAGCACAATGACTACACGGGATGGGAAGTGCAACCCAACGCGCGCGTCCAGTGGACGTTTGCGGACGAAGAGTCGCTCTGGGGAGCGGTGTC
>DASXZC010000322.1:0-4036 GCA_036502165.1 Bryobacteraceae bacterium | reverse complement strand
CGGTCGTTCTCATCGGCGGCGCGGTCGGCGGATATTTCGCTCTCAAGGATCGATGGAAGCCGCAGCCGCCGAAACAGGTCGCGCAATCGGAGCCCGCACCGCCGGCTGCCGCTACACCCGCGCCTGCGCCCGCACCTTCGGTTGACACTCCGCCACCGGCGTCGGAACCGGCGCCGAATAAGCCGACTCCTTTACCTTCTTCGACGGCGCCGACGACGCCTGCAGCCGCGGGAGCAGGGGGGGGCGGTGTGAATCGAGCGGCGGTTTTAGCTGCGCTGGAACAGACCGACGGGCCGGTGCCTGCCGGCGCGGTTCCAGGCGCGCGGCCGCTGCAATACGCGGGGATCCTGAAGGCTACGGCGATTCCGGGTTCCGCGCCAATCGTTCTCGAAGCCGTTCAAAAACGGGGCGTGAATTTCCGGCTGAATACGAAGCAGATCTTCGCTTTGCGCAAAGTGGGCGCGCAGGATCCGCTCATACAGACGCTGCCGGGCGCCTATCGGGAGGAGTCGAATGTTGCGGCGGCGGCGCCGGCATCCGCACCGCCGCCGCCTGATCCGGGTGCGCCGCCCGCGCCTCCTCCTTCAAATACTCCTTCGCCCGCTCCGGCTTCGGCTCCCGCGCCTACGGCGGCGCCGGCTGGTCCTCCGCTGCAGCACTTGCGCGAGGTTCACAGACTGTTTGTGCAGTCGAAGGATCCAACGCTCGATCAGGATCTCAAGCAGGCGATCCAAACGGAGTTAGCCTCGCAAGTAACGATCGCTCCATCAGCGGCATCGGCCGATGCAATTTTGCGGATCGAGGTTGTGGAGGATCAAGCGGGCAAGGTGGGCCGCGCGTTTGGTGCTAAGAACAAGCACAAGGCGACGGCGCAGGTTGTGGAGAAGCGACAGGGTCACGTGCTGTGGAGCGACGAAGTAGAAGAGCGCCAGGATGTATCGGCGGAGGGTGGGCGGAAGATCGCGTCGAAGATCGCGAAGCAGTTGCGGAAGGATTGGGGAAAATAAGTCTTCATTAACATACTCGCGCTACTGGCGCTTTGCCCGGCGGCTGCTTTCGCGGCGGACGTGGGACGTTTCACCTTGGAAGATGGATGCGCGGCGGTCTTCGAGATTCCTCGAGGATGGTCCTTCAGAGGCGGCTATGGCCTGAGTCCGGAGGCTGCGAGGAGGCCGGAGGCTCAGGGTTTTTTTGAAGGTGGGGCTGCGCTCTTGGTCGGAAGCTGGAAGAGCTTCAACAATCCGCCGGTTGCGACGGTCGATCAGTGGATCCTCACGCAAATCGCGTTTCTCGCGACGGCTGGTAGCGCCAAGGTAACCGTGAAGGACCTTCCGCCTGTTTTCGATGGGACGCATGGATTGCAGGGCCGGGCGCGGCGGAGGATCGAGATTGAGTTCGACGAGGCCGAGCGAGTTCGTGGACGGATTCATTCCCGAATGGTGGTGATTGACGCGGCATGCCACACGCCGGCGGTCGTGAGCCTTCGCTATTTTCCGGATGTGACCGGTAGCCGTCGGCAGGAGTGGAACGCGATCGAAGATCGGCTGGCCGCGTCGATCAAGACGGGGAACTAGAGCTTAGACCGCTTCGGAGATGCTTGTCATATTGAAATCCGTCGTGATCAACGCGGGAGCCATGTTCGAGCCGGTCTCGTCATTATTGATCCGCATGGGCTGAGTGAGCTTGGTCGTGCGCTGCAGCACTTCGGCGGGGCTTTAATTGGTTACGGCGTCTGTCACCTTGCCTTTTTCCACGAGAAAGACGGCGTCGCGCGTCAGGCCGGTGAGTTGGAACGTCCAAAGCTGTTCTGGTCGATGACGAACGGCACCCCATCGGTGATGTTGCTGCCGCGCTGTGGCGACAGCCGTTAGCCGCAGAACTGATTCCGGTAGCGTCCGATGCGAAGATCGGCGTAGGTGGCTCCTTGTTTCTTGCCTCGGCGAGGGCGACGGCGCCGAGCTTCTCGAGTTCGCTGGTGGGTTTTTTCGAATCGGGCGCCGGTTCGCCGAAGAGACGATTGGCGAGCATCAGGGGAGCGGTCGTCGAGATCGACGTGGTGAGGAAAGATCGGCGGGTGGTGGTCATGTTTTCCACCGCGTAAATAAGGTAACGTGCCGGTGGCGCGTTCCGTTCAAAAAATTGGGCCCGGGATTTCGACGGGTGGAGGAGAAAACGTGCCGCGCGGATAAGTTCTCACGTTTCGCCCCGCATTCACGCGTTGTCAATTCCGTACAGGCACCGGATGTATTTGTGCCCAATCGCGGATTGTGTCCTCGTCCATTGAACCGAAAATCTCGGGATTGTTGAATGAGAAGGGTAATAAAAGGATTCGGGCCCCCAAATATCCTCACCGCGCGTCATTGTTGCCGGATGACGGGATGCGCGTAGCTCACCAACAGCTCTGTGCGCCGTCTATCCTGTGGTGATGACATCCGACAACCGAGACGAAGACGAACTTCGCGCACTGATTGCCCGATGGTCAAAAGCCGTGCGCGATCAAGACATCGCCGCAATTCGCGCTGACCACGATCCGGATATGCTGATGTTCGACGTGCCGCCGCCGTTCCTGTCGCGCGGACTCGACGCTTACATGTCGACGTGGGACGGTTTCTTTGCAATGCAGGCCAAGCCGGTGCAGTTCGATTTCCGGGATGTCGAAGTCACGGCAGGAACGGACGTCGCCTTCGCAACGGCCATCGGCACCTGCTGCGATCTGAGCAGCGGTGCGCCGGTAAATCTCGACTTTCGCCTGACCATGGGCTTTAGGAAAATCGATGGGAAGTGGCGCATTATGCATGAGCATCATTCGATTCCTGCTATGAGCTGAGGTGACAGGGGCTGCTAAGAGCTCGAAAAGCTGGTCGTCACTCGTCCGAGAAATGAGTGGTGCACCTGGGCCCTCGATCCGGCTACCCAGATCTCCGAGGTATAAGGCAACCATTCCGCTAGTCAGGAGCCGCGCGGATAGAGCTTATCTAACTCACCTTCACTGCGAAGCAGCGAGACCGCCAGGGGTCGAGTTGCCGGAAGGCAGACGGTAACGGCTCCCTTTGGGCACATGTCCATGCACGCTACGCTGATCAGGTGGAACGGAGCTTCGGGATGCTCTCTGTTATAACGTTTGATGGTTTTCTTCAGTTTCGCCAGCGCGCGCATTCCCGGCTCACGTTTCAGCTTCTTCTGGCACTTCCGGCAGGCCAGGAGCAGCTCGCCTTTCCAGGCTGGCGGGTAAGATTGGATGCTGTGGGGCATGATGCCAGTTTAGACCTGTGACGATCCGGGTTCTAAAATCCAAAACCCTACCCGCTCGGGAACCGACATTCAACAACAGTCGCGTCAGCGCGGCGATATATTCGCAAGGATCATCACGTGGACAGTACGCAGGCTTTTCGTCAAGATTCGTTATTCTTCAGAAGTCTTCAGATAGGTTCCGAAGCTCCATGAGGAACTGCTTTGAGGAGGCGCACGTGTTGAACGCTGCGCCTATGTTCGCATCCGGACAGGGAGACCGTGAAACTGAACGGGCGGCTTTCGCAACTCGCAGAGAAGGCATCCGGGTAGACGGACCTCGAGGTGCTCTAATAAAAGTCTTGCCCGACTTCCTCACCGATTTCCTGCGATCGATCAAGAGTTTTGCGCGTACGCCGGGAGTGACGGTCGGGCTGCTGCTCACTATCGCGCTGGGGGTCGGGAGCAATGTCGCTGTTCAGGGATTCGCGCGTGGACTCACGAGGAATGCCGCTCCAATGTTGGATACTGAGCGTGTCGTGGCGTTGTTTGATCGCACGTCGGATCGGCTTTCGTACGACGCTTATCTGGCGCTCAGGAGCCAATCGCGGGATTTCGAGTGGATCGGCGCGGCAAGGGTGTCGCAGAGTACGGCGATCCTCAATGGCCGTTCCGAACATGTGACTGTTGCGGCCGTTACACCGGAGGCGGCGCGGCTGTTTCAAGTGCCGGCGGGCGAGGGCGTCGTCATTAGTAACCGCGTCTGGCAGGAGAGCTTTCAGAGTGTCGGCCACTTTAAGAAAAGTCA
>DASXZC010000321.1:0-12278 GCA_036502165.1 Bryobacteraceae bacterium | reverse complement strand
TCCCCGCGATCCGCCCGCTGGGACACTGGTCCGGATTCCAGTTCCCCAATCTCGCAGGACTGCGAGGAACTCTTGTTTGCGTCTCGACGACCGAAGTAGCCGTAGTCGCCCTCCGCTTCATCGGAACCGACACGTTCTCTTCGCTGCCGGTAATCAAGAAGTAGGCTCCCCTACTCTCCGCCGCGCGCCGGCCAATTCCCGTCGCGCGGCGGCAGAGCAAACGGAACCCAATCGATCCGTAACGCGTCGTGCGGATCTATACGGCCGTAGCTTGATTGGGTCTCGACGCCCTCCGCTTCTCTCGCTGCCCTAGTCAGAAGTAGGGCCGCTCACTAAAACCGCGGATTCCCGCTGCTCTACGCCGCGCGCCGGCCGATCCCCGGCGCGCGCCGCTAGAGCAAACGGATCCGCACGATCGATTCGGAACGTGTGAACTTCACGCGCCATCGTTGCAAGATCTGCTCCGCAGCACTCCGAATATTAGTTACTACGAGGCGTCCGCTGTTCATCGAGCTCTGGCGTGCCGCTCTATACGGCATCGCAATCACGAATCGTGATTCGGGCGAACACAAGATTGAGAACTCGCGGTGAGGTTCGCGAGGTCAATCAAGAAGTAGGACCGCTCACTACAAAGCCGCGGATTCCCGCTGCTCTACGACGCGTGCCGGCATCAAATCGACGGCCCCTGCAATCCGGGCCGTCCCCGGTGCGCGGCGGTAGAGCAAACGGATCCGCACGATCGATTCGGAAGGCGTGAACTCCACTCCTCCATCGCGGTCCTGAGCCGCGGGTTGCAGACTGGAACTCGCAAGTACCGCTCCCGAGAGTGAGTCGATTTCCCACTCCACTCCCGGCTCATCGGAAATTTGCTCCACCCGGTAGCGCCACTCGAGACGCTGCTTGACGCCGGGCCGGACTGGAATATAGCGTTCGAGCAAACCGGTCTCCTCCGGCTGCTGACCCGAGAATTCGAAGCGCATCGAACCGTCTCCGCCGAGCGACCGCGTCACTCCATCGACATCCTTGTACCGCCAGTCGAGGCTCGATTCGAGAGGTGGCTCTGCGAATCCTGCGCCCACATCGCGCCGGATCCACCCGCGCTCCGCCAGCCTCGACCAGAGATGAACAGCGCCATCCGGCTGGCGATGGCTCAGGAATCCTTCGATCGCCCAGAAGACGTAAGGACGATCATTCCCCTGAGTTCCGCACGCGAGCAATCGCGTCGCCGCCGGCTCGAGCGTTCCCGTATCGCCCGACTCGAGTAGATAAGTGACGAACAGCCGCAAAGGCGCCGGATGATCCGGCAATGCGGCGAGCGTCCGCGACGGATCGGAGTCCATCCGGGAAGCCAGCTTGAATAGAGGAATGAAGTCGCGCCGCTCGCTGGCGATCGCAGCCGCCTTCGCGGTCCATGTCCAGAAGCCTTTGTCATCGCCGCGGCGGAAATAATAGTTCGCGAGTGTCCATCGCGGCAGCCACGTCGAATCGAGTTCAGCGGCTTTCAGCAGACTCGTCTCAGCCTTCGGATATTCACCTCGCAACTCGGCATCGAGTCCCAGATCGATGAGCGTCTCGGCATCATACGGATTCAACTGAAGCGCCCTCTCGAGTAGAGGCTGCGCGCCCGAATCGGTCAACTGCGCGAGCCGCAGATAGTATTCCGCCTCATCCGGAACGATCCGGATTGCTTTTCGCATCGAGGCATCGTTCGCCTGATGCGAGTAAACATCCGCCACTCCGAGGCGTCCGCACCAGACGATCGCAAACGCGCAGCACACCGCAAGCGCGGCCGGAACCAGCCATCCCTTCGGATCGCCGATATCCGATCGCTTCCTCTGCGGATCCGCAGCCTTCACGGCTCCCAACAACGCAAACATCCATCCCGCGATCGCGACCCGCGGAAACGGATAGTCAATGCCCGCATGGATCATTACGAACAACAGCCCTAAGCCCCACGGATTGCGGATCATCGCGGGCAGCGCTAGCGCGAACAGTCCGAAGATGAAGGCGGCGAACACAAATCCGCCGTCAGCAGCGAACTCCGCCCAATCGTCATGCGCGAAGTTCACCAATTCCGGCAAGTCGATCTTCGCGTACTTTGGATAGACCAGTGGAAACGTTCCGAGTCCATTGCCCAAGACCGGATGCGCCGCCGCCATTTGCAAAGCCGACTGCGTAAATTCGCGCCGCCCTTGGTAAGCGTCAGGCTCGCGGAACCGCTTCCAAGTCGCATCCCATCCGGAAACGGCAGTCCAAGCCAAGGCCAGTCCGAGCACGCCCGCATACAACACGCCGGCCCGGAACAGATCCCTTCTGCGCGAACGCCACAGAACGACACCCGGCACGGCCAACAACTCGACCGACGCGAGCACCGCCGCGCCCCGCGACGTCGAAGCGATCGCTGAAGCATAGAGCAGAGCGCCAGCCACGCCGAACCAGAGTCCGCGGCGCCGGTCCGTCAGCGCCCTCCACAAAGCCGCGGCGAGTGCTAATTCGACGAATTGTCCGTAATTGTTGCGCGATGGGAAGAATCCGAACACCATATCGGAATATCCGGAATCGAAATACCACAGAATCTTTCCCTGGGTCGTATGCAATTGCAGCAGACAGAGGATCGCCATGAGCGAAGAGAACAGCACGAACTGATCGAGGAACTGTTCCCTGCGTCGTTGGTCGCCGAGCCGCACCTGGGCAATCAGCATGACGCCGGCGAGCGCGAACCATTTGAGCACCGCAACGCGCGTCACCGGCGCGTAAGCAGTTGTCGAAAACACCAGTTGCAGCAATCCGAATGCGGGAATCAGAAGCGGAAGAAAGTTGATCCGATCGAGTTGCCGCTTGCAGGCGATAGCGGCCAGCATTCCCAGAATTCCGATACAAAACAAGTACAACGGCCAGGATTCGCGGACGAATACGGTAACGGTCGCGCCGATCAAAAAGAAGATCATAGAGGCAGTCCTCGGACGGCAATATGTTGGCTTCAGATTACGGCAAAGAAGGCGCGGCGTCTATTGGACCGGGGGAATATTCCAGAGGTTACGGCGTGACGGTCGAAGGCTCCGGAGCCGCGCTCTCGCGTAGTGCCAGATACCCGCAGGAAGCGATCGCGAGGAACAGAGACAACGGCTCGCCATCGCCGAAATTGTTCTCGTAATAACCTTCGGCCAGCATCGCGAGGATGACGGCTATAGCTCCGAACAAGACCGCTCGCGCGAGACTCTTCTCTTGCGGCAGTCGCGCCAAGCCGCGCCAGAAATCGTAGAGCATCTTTCCGATAAACCACATCAGCGCGAGCATCGTCGGAATCCCGCGCTCGGCCGCGTAATGGTAATAAATGTTGTGCAGATGCCCATACCAGCCGGTCGGCAGCGGCCTCGGAATGTCGGACGGAACGTACTTGTCGAACTGCGCCTTCACCTGCTCGGGGCCAAGTCCTAATAGAGGATGCGCCTTGATCATCTCCCAACCCGTCCTCCGGCAGACAGAGCGGAATTCATTCGAGTCCGTATCGCCGTGAGGTGCATAAATACTGCGGATCCGCTCGCCGAGATTCAATGGATTCACGACCAGAATCAAAGCCGCCACTACCGGTAGCGCCAGCAGCCACCAGCGCTTCCACATCCATAAGAGGTACACGCCACCGACTCCAGTCCCGAGCCAGATGCTGCGCGTCCAACCCGCCAGCAGAGAACCGATCACCAATCCGAGGGCCGCCACGATCCATGGCTTCACACGATCCTTCGGAGCGAAGAATACCAGCGCCGCGCCCATGAGGATCACCATCATCTCCTCGCCGCCGAGCGTCATCCAGTGGCTCGTGAATCCA
The DNA here is from genome assembly GCA_036502165.1 of Bryobacteraceae bacterium. Classification (GTDB taxonomy): domain Bacteria; phylum Acidobacteriota; class Terriglobia; order Bryobacterales; family Bryobacteraceae; genus F-183. The sequence continues at coordinate 8,452 of DASXZC010000321.1, read as the reverse complement.
GTGATCCGCTCGCGCGTGTAGTATTCATAAAAGCCGCGATGCAGTGCCGCGGCTTCGCCGGCCTTCCGATAGAATTGCGCGAAACTATCAAGCGCCGACAACGTCATCACTGCGGTTAATCCGATGATCAACCAGCGGACCTCGGCGAGTTTGCGGAACGTGCTCGTGACCAGCAGCAAAATGAGAAACAGATAGAATTTGCGAATCGCCGGACGCCCGCTCCACGGGTCGACCGAGAACGCCATCGAAAGCACGGTGCCGATCATGTAGAGCGCGAGCGGCAGTTTCACCGGCGGCAGCCGCAGCTTTTCTCCCGAAAAAAGCAGGGCGGCAAAGGCAACTGCGATGAGGATGTTGTAGACCGCGGTCGAGGCCAGAATCCCGAGGATCGTGGCCATCGTGAGCCAGAACGGGATCCGCTGTTTCCAATCGATGGAATTCATGTCGTTGCGAATAGAGAGATAACGAAAGCCCAGTATGGCAGAATGGGACATTGCGATGCGCATCCATCTGCTTCGCCACGGTATCGCCGAGGAAGGCTTCGGCAAACGCGATTCAGACCGCGCCCTCACAGGCGAAGGCAAGCGAAAGCTCCATGAACTGTTGCAGGCCGCGGCCAACTCTGGCGTAGCGCCGACGCTCGTCATCTCAAGCCCATTCCGCCGTGCGATCGAGACCGCGCGAGTCGCGATCGACGTGCTCGGCTACAAGGGTCCGCTGCTCGAATCCGAATTCCTTACGCCGGACTGTTCACCGCAGTCCGCCTGGAACGACATTCGCATCCACGCGTCCGAGGAAAGCGTGCTGCTGGTCGGGCATGAGCCGTTGTTCAGTGCGTTGTCGGCGTTTCTGCTCGGCTATCTGAATCTGTCGATCGACTTCAAAAAAGGCGCGATGCTGTGCGTCGACGTGCACATCGTGCGTCCCCAGCCGGTGGGTGTATTGAAGTGGTTCCTCTCGCCGAAGTTCACCATCCCGGAGTCCTGAATGATCGCGACAGAGCGTCTGCTATTGCGCCGCTGGAAGCCGGAAGATCTCGAGCCGTTCGCTGCCATGAATGCGGATCCGGAAGTAATGCAGCATTTCCCTTCGACCCTCACTCGCGAACAAACCGCGGCCGGGATCAAGCGGGTCGAAGCGCATTTTGAACGCTACGGATGGGGACTGTTAGCAGCCGAGCACGAAGGCGCCTTCATCGGCTATGTCGGACTCTTTCACGTTCCATTCGAATCGCATTTCACACCAGCGGTCGAAATCGGTTGGCGCCTCAAGCGATCCCATTGGAATCGCGGATTGGCCACTGAGGCGGCGCGTGCCTGCCTCCAATTCGGATTTGAGAAGGCCGGTTTGCAGGAGATCGTGTCGTTCACGATTCCCATCAATCTGCCATCGCGGCGCGTGATGGAGAAGATCGGGATGCAGCACGATGCGCAAGGGGATTTCGAACATCCGAAAGTTCCCGCCGGGCATCCGATGCGCAGGCACGTCTTGTATCGGATCAAGGCTCGCTAGGCGAACTCGACGCCGATCGACTTTGCTACCGATTGAATGTAGCGCTTGCCTTCGTCGTACTCTTCAGCAGTTTTGAGATGCTCCATCATGAGCGGTGCATCCTGCGGCAGCTTCGCTAATTCGCGCAGATATGCCTTGTAATCGACTTCCCCGCGGCCGGGGATGACTTCGACGAAATGGACGTTCAACTCTGCGGGCCATGCCAGATCCTTCGCGTGGCAGGACTTGATCCACTTGCCCAGCTTGCGGAAGCAGTCCTCGATCACTGCGCCCGAGTTGTAGAACTTTTCGGGCGAATTGATCATGTTGCACACATCGACATGCACACCGAATGCCGGCCGGTCGACGGCCTTGATCAGGCGCAAATAGTTGTCAGGATTGTCAGGCAGATTCCAGCCCATCATTTCGATCGTGAACGTCGAACGCTTGGGCTTGGTCGAGTCGATGATGTGGCGCGCATTCGCAACCGTCGCGTCGAAGAACTTCTTCGAGAGGTTGTCGCGGTGCGGACCATACCAGACTTTCGGATTGTAGGAGCCGGCAATGTCAACGCAGCAGCGCGCTCCGACTTCATCGGCGAGGGCCATGCGCTCGGTGACGTAGTCGAGTGCTGCCTTGCGAACAGCGTCGTCGGGGTCGAGCATGTTCTTCCAGGCTCCGACTTCGGCGATGACGACGTTCTCTTTGGTGAACGCATCACGGATCGCGGCGATGTGCGCGCGGTCATTGACGTTCGCATCGCCTGGGCAATACGCGGCGCTGTAGCCGAGACGTCGGTGTTCGATGGCGAGTTCGCGAGGGTCGGTGGATTTCAGGAAAATCGGACCACCGAAGCGAACTCGCGTCGCGGATGGAGCGGCAGCCGCGACGGCAGCAGACGCGGCGGCGATGAGGAATTGTCGTCGAGTTGACATCAGTCGATGACGATCATACCGCGCCGCGTTATTTTGTGATGTGCGGACGTTCGAGATCGAAGCGGTCTGTCGTGCGGGCATACGTCGGACCACCCATGCGGCCGACGGCGTTGAGGCGATCGGGTTCGACTCGGAATGCAGTGACGTTCAAATCATCCGCCACATGGAACCTGATCACTTCGCCAATGACGAGGCTGCCGCCGAGAGGCTTCGCACTCACATGTACGACTTCGATGAGCCTGCATTCCATCTGTATGCGCGATTCCTTTACGCGCGCGGGATGGATCAGGTCGCTCGCGATAGGCGTGAGGCCGGAGACCTCGAATTCATTGACATCCGGCGGATATTCGGGTGCGCACAGATTCATCTTCGCGACGAAGTCCTCACTGACGATGTTGACCGAGAACTCGCGCGTCGCCTCGATGTTGTTGAGCGTATCCTTGCGGCTGCTATCGGAAGAGCGGATCATCGGCGAGAAGCAGATCACCGGCGGATTCGCACTGATCACCGTGAAAAAGCTGAACGGCGCGAGGTTCGGGATCCCATCCGCGCTCAGCGAAGAGACGAACGCAATCGGACGCGGGACGACCGCGCCGGTCAGCAATTTATAGATGTTCTGTGGACTTTCAATAGAAGGGTCGATCGTCATTTGGCGGCTTCAACCGGCGTCGGAGCGGCCCAGCTCGTCCAGTATTCCTTCCATTCAACGTCTTCACCGGCGGGCAGCACGCGGATCGGATTCAGTCCGTCGAGCATAACAGCGTACTCGTCAGTTGCGGACTTCTTATGCTGATTCGCAAGCGCCTTCGGATGCGGCCCATGATGGATGCCGCGCGGGTGCAGCGTGCACATTCCAGCCTTGATGTTGTCGCGCGAGAAGAAGTCGCCATCGTGATAGAACAGGAACTCGTCGTAGTCGGTGTTGCGATGATAGAACGGCACGCGCAGCGCTTGCGGATCCTGCTCGAGGGGGCGAGGGAGGAAGCTGCAGACGACGGCTCCGTGAGTGACGAAGGTCGTATGGGCGCTCGGTGGAAGATGCGCTCGATGGCTCATAATCGGCCGTATATCGCGCATATTCAGCTTCCAGACGGCGAGATCGCCTTTCCATCCGACGACATCGAGCGGATTGAACGGATAGAAGACCTTCGAGATTTCGCCACCAGCAAGGATGCGGATTTCCCACTCCGTTTGTCCAGGCTCGTCGACCGGAGGCCGCGGATCGGGGGTGATGATGACTCCAGGATCATAGAGCGCGTGCTGGCCGATCAGGCCTTTGTCGGGCTGCTCGAACTCGGCTTGTGATTGGATGATCAGGAAGAAATTGTCGGGAGTATCGGGCACGATGCGATAGGTCACGGCACGCGGGATGTTGATGTAGTCGCCGCGTTCGTAGGCGAGGGGTCCGAAGTCGGTTTCGATGGTGCCTGATCCACGATGGACGAAGTACAGTTCATCCGCATCGGCGTTGCGGAAATAGAACGGCATCGGATGCGAGCGGCGCGACACGGCAAGCGTCACATCGTGGTTGCCGAGGAACGGGATGGGCATTCCTTCGGGATCGAGCAGATCGCTTGGCTCGAGCTTATTCAGGTCAAGGCAATGCGGGCGGAGTTTGCCTTCAAAACGAGTCCAGCCGGTGGGCGGATGCTTGTGGTAGAGGTGCGCGGTTTTGCCGAAGAAGCCCTTGCGGCCGTGCTCTTCTTCGTATGTGCCTTCCGGGATTCCGACGTGCGCCTGCGAGGCGACGGTGCCCTTTTTAAGTGGATACAACATTCGAATTCGACCTCGCTTTCACTATAACCCACTTGCTAGTGGTGCTGAAGCGTCCGGTTTTGTTTCGCGGTTGCTGTATAGGCGCGATGGAAGGTCGTGAACGCCTCGGCAAGCTGCGTTGTGATCGTGCGTCCCGTCTTGATATGAAGTCCTTCGATCGAGTGGACAGGAAGGATTTCGCGGGTCGTGGACGTAATAAAGATCTCGTCGGCGGACTGCAAGTCGGCGGGCAGCAGGACATGCTCCGCGATCTCGAGGCCGGGGATATTGATGTTGTTGAGCAGCACGTCGCGCGTGATTCCAGCAAGGCATCCGGAGGATGTCAGTTGCGGCGTAAAGACGTGATCGCCGAACACAGTGAAGATGTTCGCGGACGTGCATTCGCTGACTTCGTTGCGCTCGTTGAGCAGGACGACTTCATCGAAGCCGCGCTCGTGCGCCTGCTCGTACCACGTGAGGTTCTGCGCCCACGATATGAACTTGACGCCAGCGAATTCGTTCGCGGCGTGGCGGGCTTGCGGCACGATCCCAAGCTTGACGCTGTCGCCCCAGTTGGCGACCTCGCGAGTGAAGGCGATGACGTCGAATTCGCGCTCGATCGCGAGTCCTTCGAACATGCCGCCCTTGTTGCGGACGATCGCCACGCGCAGTGTCGCCTCATCGGCGTGGTTCGCCTCGATCAGCTTGTAGAGTTGGGCCTCGAGCCACTCCGGCGAATCGGGGATGGGCACGTGGATCTTGCGGGCGTCGCGGCTGATGCGTGCCCAGTGCCGATCCCAGGCGAACATCGTTCCGTCGTACACGCGGATCGTCGTGAATACGCCCCATCCATTGAGGAAACCGACTTGGCCAGGGGCGATGACCCGGTCGTCGACGGGGCGGATCTGGTCATTGTGGAGCAGGTACGGATGCATACTTTTATTATTATCGGCCCGCGGCGGAGTGGCGCGGCGAATATGAGGATGGTATCCTGAAACAGTCGTGACGCGTTAGTTTGCGGGGACGTAGCTCAGTTGGTTAGAGCGCCGGCCTGTCACGTCGGAGGTCGCGAGTTCGAGCCTCGTCGTCCCCGCCATTCCTTCCTCTTCCCTTCCCTTATTTCAGCGAGTTCGGCGAATTGTTGTCCGTGGCCGTGATGAACAGGTCACCCATCGGATCGACCAGCAAGTGAGCGACTCTCAATCCGCCGGCGCGTTGCAGGCCGGGGATGAATACCAGGCGCTTCAATTCCTCATCGCTCGTGGGCGGCTTGATTGGCTCGATGTCGAGCGTCACGGGGACGTGCGACACTGAAGCCGCGAGCAGGCACCAGGCGCTGGCGCGTCCGCTGCAGTGCAAACGCACGCCTCGCGGAGAGCGTTCGTGCAGCCACGAAATTCCAGTCAGAATGTCCTGCACTCGATTCTCGTCGTCGGTGCGATGGTAAGTGAGTTGATCGCCCGGACGGAAGATTACGGGAGCGTGCGCGAGTCCGGTTTGATAGACGTCGAGCAGCAGGACGGGCGTGTCCTGCGCTTGAGCGGCATGCACGAACGCGGAATGGCGCGCGGCATCGGATCCATCGGGATTGACGACAAGGACGGCCTTCCCGTCAGAGCCGTCCTTGGGCATCCATTGGGCGGGAACACGATCGCCTTTGCCGCGCGTGAGCAGCATCTGTTCGGCGGCGAGCAGGGTTTGCACGTTCTCCGGCCACTCGGCTCCGAGCGTGGCCTGCATGCGATCCTGCAGATCTTTGCGGCTCATGGCGATCGTCTGCTGGCGCGCCGCATCTTTCCAGGAGTCGAAAATCTGATCGAAACCGAGTGAGCCGATCAAATGCTCGGGACGGTCTCCGAATACCAATTCCTGATTCGGAATCGCCGACAGATAGGTCTCCTTCGGCGCGGTGGACTCTACACCGCGCAGAGTGCGCGCGAAGAACTTGTAGACGGACTCACGGCTGGCGCGATTGTAGTTGTGCTCGGCGTCGATTTGCGAGTATGCGACCTGATCGGGACGTCCATATAACGCGTAAATTCCACGAATCGCGGGGAACTCTTCGGAGGGAGTATTGCGGGTCCAATCGCGAGTCGTGGCGACCAACAACAGAGGCTTGGGCGCCATCATCGCCGCGATCTCCATGTTGTTGATGCCTACACGGAGGCCCGGCGCCTCTTCGCAGATATCGTCGCCCTGGAAAATTGCGGATACCATGTTCACCGGCGCGGCGGCTGTGATGCGGTCATCGACTGCGGCGAGAAGGAAGGTCTGCGTTCCGCCTCCTGATGCGCCAGTCACGCCGACGCGATGCTCGTCCACCTCCGGCAGCGACTGCACAAAATCGAGGGCGCGCATCGAATCCCACAACTGGATGCCGAGGGCGTTGAACGACCACAGTTGTTCCGCGGGCGACTCGCCGAAGCGATGGGGCAATTGGCGCGTATCGTCATAGCCAACCATGTCCCAGGCGAACGCGACATAGCCTTGCGTGGCGAGATTCACGCACAACGCGGGAACTGAGTAGATGGGCGCCTGATGGGCGCGGCCGTGCTTCCAATGTCCGTGTGGAACCAATACGGCGGGCACTTTGTTCGTGGCGGAGGCTTTCAGGGGGACGTACAAGTTGCCCGCGAGGTGGAAGCCGGGCAGCGGCTCGATGACGACCTTCTCGATATAAAAATCGCCGTGCCGGACCCGGCTGGTGCGGCGGGCGTGAAGCGGATTGCGCTCGGGCAAAGGGACTAATCCGGCGGATACGAGGATCTGCTCGCGGATAGCTGTGCGTTCGGCCTTCCACTCATCGAGCGAACGATACGCGGGAGCGGGAAAGTGCGACTTCACCTGCGTGTCGTCGAGGTTCCGCAAGTCGCCAAAGAACGGCTGGGCCAACGCCAAAAGCTGGTACGCAACGGCGGCGAGCAACACTAGTTGCCCCACCCTGCGACCAGTCACCGGCGAAACCTCACTTGCGCCGCGGACGGAAGCGCACACGAACCGCACCCCACTTTCGTCCGGACGAAGCCGGATCATACCGATTAGATTCAACTTGCCATAGAGCGGTTCCGAATAAAACTGCCAAATGGAAGCGGCACGGTAAATTTATGTGAAAAAAGGGGATCGATGTCAGACGAGTTAAATCGATAGTCAGACACTCAGGACTACGGAGAGGGGCCAATGATCCGACGCTTTCACAATGTCTTCGTGAATGCGTCCGCCTGAGAACTGCATGGGTCCGCGGACCCAAATCCAATCGAGCGCGCCATCGATCAGGATGCGGGCGAAACTGCCGCCGCGGTTGGTGGTGAAGTGCTTCGGGTCGCCAATGACGTCGCGGAATCCGGTCTTCGCGAGAAGACTGAGGCACGGCGAAGAGCGGTGCTTCGTGTTGAGGTCACCGGCAATGACGATCGGGACGGAATTGGGATAGCGATCGGCATCGTTGATGGCCTCGTGCAACTGGCGCGCACGAAGATCCTCATCGCCGCGGCTCTCGAGGTGCAGGTTGTAGAGGACGAAGAATCCAGTTCCGATTGGAATTTCCGTAACGAGGGCGATGCGGCCGCCGAGGCGCTCCTGAAAAGGAGGAGTATTGGGCACCCACCAGCGTGGCTTCCAAAATTTCGATTGATCGTGGAAGTGGATAACGCGCGGATTCAGGACCGGGAAGCGGGAGAGCGTCGCCTGGCCTTGATAAGCCTCGGCGCCCTGATTCATTTCCTGGAAGGCGATGCCGAGTGCGTAGTCGAGTTTCTCGACGCGTCCGATGACGTCGGCGACGTTGAGGTTCCCGCTCCGGTTGGTATTGAGGTCGACTTCCTGTAGCGCGAATACGTCGGCTCCGGACTGATGCAGGAAGACTCCGGCATCGCGCAGGCGCTCGCCGCGTTCGATGTTCCACGTGACAAGCCGGATCGAGCGAGGGACCGGAACCCTTGGCGCGTAACGGCCTGTCAGAATCTCTTCCATGCAGTCTGCGGTCGAGATGCCGATCGCTTAGTCGAGCAGGTCCGGCTGATCGCGCAGAATCTTCTCCCACAGCGGCTGAAATGAAAACCAGCCGGACAGCGGCTGCCCTATCTGACTATACGTGTGCTTGGCGAATGAGGATTCAATCAATATCGGCTTGCCGACCGCTTCCGCCATCAGTTGCGCCTGGCACGAGCGTTCCATCGAAATGAACCACCACGCCGCGGCGTCGACGGTCCCGCCGACCGTGAGTAATCCGTGATTGCGAAGGATCACCGCTTTCCTGTCGCCGAGTGCGACGC
>DASXZC010000320.1:0-6635 GCA_036502165.1 Bryobacteraceae bacterium | reverse complement strand
ATTCCATTAATGCGCCGCGTTTGTACTTCAGCAAGTTTGCGGGCCTTTTCTTCAATCTGCAAATCGGGATGAAGGATTTTGATCAACCGCCGATGAGCTTGATGTATTTCGTCGGGCGTAGCCGAGGTCGGTATACCGAATTCCTCGTAATACGTCATATGCTGACCTACTCCTCTCTACCCCTATATGGCCTATAAGTACATGAAAACAAAACAGAAATCTATTGATCAGCATACTCGAAGTGCAGTACAATTTCCAAGAGGAGCTTTTGAAAAAAAGGCAACGACAATGAAAAAAGTAATGGTTGGTAATGTTTTGGTGATCTTTGTTTCCCTCGCGATGGTGCAGGCATTGGCTTCACCGCCCTCAATCGGCATCGCGACGGCGAAAGGGAGCTTTCGCGTTGACGACTCCTATGTGGCTGGAAATGCAACGTTATTCGAGGGCGCCGCAGTTGAAACCGGAGTCAATTCCGGTGAACTGAACCTGTCGAAAACGAGAGTGACGATCGGCGCGGATACCCGCAGCCGTGTATTTGTGGACCGTTTGATCCTCGATCGCGGCAAGGTCCAATGGGCCGGTACAGGATTCCGCGCACTCGTGGGTGAGCTGCAAGTAGTCGGGGCCGACGGCACGAGCAAGGCGTTGGTGTCACGGAATGGGGAGACGATCCAGGTCGCGTCTATTTCCGGAACAGTGAACGTCCTGTCGTCGAATGGAGAAATGGTGATGGCCGTTGCGGCCGGCAACGCATATGCATTCGAGGCCGATCCGCAAGGGGCATCTCCTGGATCTGCGCCTAAAGACAAAGCCAAGCAGGCTTCGAATGCGAAACACGCGGGGCTGTCAACCGCAGCCAAAACGTGGATTACCATTGGTTCCTTGGGCGCAGCCGGTGGAACCGCGGCAACTATCGCGTATCGCGAGACACGTAGCCGGTAACGTCCTATTGCCGGAGAGCAGCGGCCAGCGTCCCGCTGCTCTTCAGTACCAACAGCCGGGCGCGCTCGACGAGATTGTCGTTCGCGAAGTATTGCAGCCACTTCTCGTTCTCAACGAGCCGTCCCTCCTCGACGTCCTTCAGGGGCGTCCGGCCGGCTTCGTAGCGTTCCATCAGAACGCGAAGCTGTTCCTGCGCCCATTCGACTGCCTTCCGGGATACGTCGCGCGCCGACTCGGCTCGCCGCAAATCCTGATACGCCTGGTGGACATTCGTCTGGATCCGCGACCGCGTCTGCTGCACTTGGATCCGCAGCTTGGCTATATCCAGCTCCGCCTGCGACGCATACGCCTTTCCGGCAGGCCCCACCAATAGCGGGATCTTCAACGACGCCCCCAGCTCCCCATTGTTCGGCTGAAAACTCTTGAACGAATCAGCGTAATTGTAATGCGCGAGCAACGCATACTGCGCGACCAGATCGATCTGCGGCAGCCACTCGGCCTTGTAGGATTTCACTTCGAGCCGCTTCGCCTGCATCTTCGATTCGAGGACCTTCAGCGATTTGCTCGACTGATAAGCATTCGTCAAGGCCGCATCTTCTGTGTCCGGGAGCATCCAAGTGCGCCGCTCTTCGGTCGCCGGGTGCACGGTGTCTCCCGCCGGATACCCGAGCAGCGAAGCGAGCGTCAGTTCGTTCGTCTCCTGGTTGAGCTGCAATTCGAGCGTCTTATCGCGAGCCACCGCGAGATCCAGGTCGGCTTTCTTCTGATCGACAGGTAGTGCTCGCCCATCTTCGAGCTTGGCCTCGATCCCCTTGAGGATCTTCTCGAGACTATCCGCCTGCTTTTTCTGCAGATCCAGACTTCGCGCTCCTTGATCAGCCTCCAGATATCGAAGAGCCACTTCGTAGATTGAATCGTCAAAGGTCGACGACGACTCGAGCGCCGCTGTCCGCTGATTCTCCCGCGCCTGCGCGACCCGCAGCGATTGCGGCCGGTTATACAGACTCATCAGCACCCGCGCCTGAACGACCGATGGCGCATTTCCATCAATCGTCTGCGGATATCCGGACGTCCACGCCCCGCCGCTACCCGCAAAAACCTTGGGAAAGAACGGATCCTTCTGGATGATCAGATTCTTCTCCGCCCGCTGCTCCTCGAGCTTCGCCATCAGCACATCCGGATTCTGCTTCAGCGCAATCTCGATCGCCTCCTTCAGCGTGAGGCTGTGGACTTCCGGTTGCGCGATCAGACAAACGCCGGTCAGTATATTCAGGAAGAGAATTGGGAGGATCCGCCGCATCCCTCCAGGTTAGTACACCGAGGTCGCACCTTGACAGAACACGCCTCTTATCAATACCCTAAAGTTAGCGCTGTTGCCGGTGTAGCTCAGGTGGTTAGAGCGACGGTCTCATAATCCGTAGGTCGTAGGTTCAACTCCTACCGCCGGCACCATCTCTCGTCACGATATCGAATATCCGCATCAAGTCCTCCTGCGAATAGTATTCGATTTCGATTCTCCCCCGCTGATCCGTTTGCTCGACGATTCTGACGCGCGTGCCCAGCACCCGCTCGAGATCGTCAGCAGCAGCCCGGATATTCGGATCCTGCTTCTCCGGCTGCCCGGAATCCTTCGACCTCGCCGGCTTACTCGGTTCAATGGTCTGCCGAACCAAGGCCTCAACCTGCCGAGTGGATAGACCCTGCGCGACCGCCTTTTCCGCCAGCGCGATCTGCGAGGTTTCATCCGGAAGGCCCAGCAGCGCACGAGCCTGTCCCATCGAGAGCCGATTCTCGCTGAGTAGTTGTTGGACCGGCGGCGGCAGTTTGAGCAACCGGATCGTATTCGCAATCGAACTTCGATCCTTCCCGGTTCGCCGGCCAATTTCCTCGTGACTCAGCCCGAGGTCCCGATTGAGGCGATCGTACGCGATCGCAAGCTCAATCGCGTTCAAATCCTCCCGTTGGATGTTTTCAATCAGCGCTACTTCGAGGATCCGATCGTTCGCGAGATCCTGCACCACAACCGGCACAGTCTCGAGCATGGCCTGCTTCGCCGCCCGCAGCCGCCGCTCTCCTGCAATGAGCTCATAGTGATCGCCCATCTTGCGAACGATCAGCGGCTGTATGATCCCATTCACGCGGATCGACTGCGCGAGCTCCTCGATCTTCTCAGGAGCGAAAATTGTTCTCGGCTGCGTAGGATTTGCACGAATGGCCGTAATCGGCAGCGTAGTCGGCCGTTCCGGAACGGTGGCGACGGCCGCCTCCGCAACAGGCGCCGCCTGCGGAGGCCTGGACGGAAGCAACGCCGAAAGTCCCTTACCGAGCGCTTTGCGCTTTTGGTCCGGTCCGTTGGTCATGAGCCAGGATCTCCTTGGCGAGCTGTATGTATGATTCCGCACCCTTCGAGCGGACGTCGTAAAGCATGATCGGCTTCCCGAAACTGGGTGCCTCGGCCAGCCGCACACTCCGCGGAATAACGGTCTGAAACACCTGATCGCCAAAGAACGACTTCAAATCAGCAGCCACCTGCTTCGTCAGGCTCGTGCGATCGTCGTACATCGTGAGCAGCACGCCCTCGATCTCGAGCTTGTGTCCAAAACCGTCCTTTATCCGGTCGACGGTATCCAGAAGCTGCGAAATCCCCTCGAGCGCGAAGAACTCGCACTGAATGGGAATCAAAACCGACTGGGCCGCCACCAGCGCATTGACCGTGAGCAGATCGAGCGCCGGCGGGCAGTCGATCAGAATATAGTCGTAGCTGCCCGCGACCGCAAGCAGTTTGTCGCGCAGGTGAAACTCGCGTTCCCCCTCATCCCGCAGCTCGAGGTTCGCGGCGACCAGATTCCTGTCCGCCGGCAGAACGTCCAGCCCGTGGCATTCCGTGGCAACGGCAACCTCAGTAACCTCTTTATCCCCTAACAGAACGTCGTAGGTGGTGGGGCGGTCTTGAGATTTGGCAATCCCGAGCCCCGTCGTGGAATTTCCTTGAGGATCAATATCGACGAGCAGCACTCGCAGATCGTTGGCCGCTAGCGAGGCGGCCAGGTTAATGGCGGTGGTTGTCTTTCCAACGCCGCCCTTTTGATTCGCTATAGCGATCGTTTTCGGCACTTCGTGTAAATCTTAGCATGCGGTGGGTATGTTTCACGTGGAACTGCGGTTCGGAGTTCACTCAATCGTTTCACGTGGAACGCGGATGGATAGGACGCGCTCACTTCCCCACGGCAATCGGTCAATGGAAAACCCCGGCAAGGCGAACGCATCCTCCTCGCCGATTAACAGTGCCACCCGAGGCGCCAAATTCAACCGAACGACGTCCGCAGGCCGCACCGCCCGTGATACCACCCAATCGTACCGCTCGCGGATCACCTCAGCCCGTTTCGCCACCACCCGCACATTCCCCATCCCACGGCTAGCCTCTTTCAAAAAGACAGCCTTCCTCTGGTGTGACTCGATCAGATCAAACTGGCAATCCGGACGCGCAGCCGCCGCAATCAGCCCCGGAAACCCCGGCCCGGACCCCACGTCCGCAACCCGCCCCGGAGTCAGCACCCGCGCCAAGTACAACGACTCGCAATAATGCCGCACCGCCGCCTCGGCCTCGTCCGTAACCGTCGTCAGATTCAGCGTCTGATTCCAGTGGACCATCAATTCATAGTGCGCTTCCAGCCGCGCCGCCAAGTCCGGCGTGACATCGAACAATCCCGCCATCTCCCGCCGAATGATATCACCGAGCGACATTGAGGTACACATCGAGCACCGTCAACGCCGCCGGAGTCACCCCCGGAATCCGCCCGGCCTGCCCCAAAGTCTCAGGCCGCACCCGCTCCAGCTTCTGCCGGACTTCAATGGACAACCCCGGAATCGCCCCAAAATCCAACCCCTCTGGAATCGTCCGCGCCTCAGAATTCTTCAGCCGCTCCATCTGCCGCACCTGCTGCGAAATGTACCCCGCGTACTTCACCTCAGTCTCGACCGTCGTCTCGACCCCGCAAACCGGCGCCTCCCTAAGCATCGCAGCGATCCGCTCCCGCAGCATCACAATCCCAGCCTCCGGACGCCGCAACCACACCGCCAACGTCGGACGATCCTCATGCGCCAGCCCAAACTCCCCCGCCTCAACCCGCGTGGACTCCAGGTACGCCCCGATCCGCTTCTTCTGCTCCCGCTTTCGCAAGTACACCGCCCACCGCGAATCATCCACCAACCCCGCCCGCCGCCCAATCGGAGTCAACCGCTCATCAGCATTGTCGACCCGCAAATGCAGCCGGAACTCCGCCCGCGAAGTGAACATCCGGTACGGCTCGTCCGCGCCCTTCGAAATCAAATCGTCGATGAGGATCCCCGTATACCCCTCAGTCCTTCCAACAACGACATCCTCACGCCCGCTCAATCTCGACGCCGCATTCAGCCCCGCCACCAACCCCTGGCACGCCGCTTCCTCGTACCCGGACGTCCCGTTGATCTGCCCCGCCAAATACAGCCCGGGGATCTGCTTCACCTCGAGCGTATGATGCAGCTCCCTCGGATCGATCGCGTCATATTCGATCGCATACCCCGGCCGGATCATCTCCGCATCGTCGAGCCCCTCGATCGAAGCGACCATTGCCTCCTGCACATCGATGGGCATACTTGTCGACATTCCGTTGACGTACACCTCGTTCGTATCGAGCCCCTCCGGCTCGAGGAAAATCTGGTGCCGCACCTTGTCCGGGAACTTGACGATCTTATCTTCTATAGAAGGACAATATCTGGGGCCCACACCCTCGATCTGTCCACTATATAGAGGAGAACGAGCAATACTCTCCTGCAGGATCCTTCGTGTTTCGGCATTTGTGTATGCCATGTAACACTTTACTTGCGCTCTATCGATATTCTGGGTGAGGAACGAGAATGGCGTCGGCACGGGGTCCCCCGCCTGCGGCTCGAACCGGTCCCACTGAATCGTCCGCCCATCCAGCCTCGGAGGTGTACCCGTCTTCAAACGCGTCCACGCAAGCCCGAGCGTCCGCAGTTGATCCCCCAACAAATTCGATGGAGCTTCCCCATTCCGCCCGCAGCTATACTTCTGCTCGCCGACATGGGCCAGCCCATTGAGGAACGTCCCCGTCGTCACGATCACCGCCCCGGCTTCATAGACCCGCCCATCCTGCAGAACAACCCCGGTCGCCCGCCGCCCATCGAACCGCAGCCCCGCGACCTCCGCCTGCAGGATCCGCAAGTTCGCCTCCTTCTCGAGGACATCCTTCATCCGAATCCTGTATTGCTTCTTATCGCACTGCGCCCTCGGCGACCACACCGCCGGCCCGCGGCTCGTATTCAGCAGCCGGAATTGGATCCCCACGGCGTCCGTGATCTCGCCCATCACTCCGCCGAGCGCGTCGATCTCCCGCACCAGGTGACCCTTCGCGATCCCCCCGATCGCCGGATTGCACGACATCTGCGCGATCAAGTCGATGTTCATGGTGATCATCGCCGTGCGCAGCCCCATCCGCGCACACGCCCGCGCCGCCTCGCAACCCGCGTGGCCCGCGCCGATCACAATCACATCGAATTTACGCGCTGATGCCATCCCTTCATTTTAGACACGGCACAAAAATCTAAGAGCGCGAATTGCGGCGAACCCTCAACTCCATCATCTTCAGCGGAGGACGGTCGCCGATCACCAACTCCCCATGTTCAGTCCAGTC
>DASXZC010000319.1:0-11797 GCA_036502165.1 Bryobacteraceae bacterium | reverse complement strand
AGCATGGCCGCTTACATCTGTTATGGCATCGAAGCCCCACATCCAAACCACCACAGTCGGATCGTATCCTGTTCCCGACTGGCTCACCGCGCTGCCGAGCGAGCAGGCGCGGCTCGACGCGACCCGCGTAGTATTCGACATTCAAAGGCAGGCCGGCATTGATTTGCCGACCGACGGGGAGCTCTATCGTTTCGACGTGAATCATCCCGATACGAACGGCATGATCGAGTACTTTCTCGAAGGAATGGCAGGCATCCGCACGAGTATCGGGCGCAGTGAGCTCGAGGCGTATTCGAAGAAGAGCGCGATGAAATACAGGCGGCGGCCGGCCGGCGTCGTGGAGGCGCCGATCGCGGAGGGAAGCCTGAACCTGCTCGCCGATTGCCAGGTGGCGGCGGGAGTCGCGCAGGGACCGTTCAAGTTCACGGTGACGAGTCCGTACATGCTGGCGCGTACGCTGCTCGACGGGTTCTATCGCGATTTCGAATCGCTGACGCAGGCCATTGCGGACATTTTGAGCCAGCAGGTGACGGGGCTGCCGTGTTCGTGCGTGCAAATCGACGAGGCGAATCTTCCCGGCAACGTTGCGGATTGGCAGATTGCGTCGCGCGCGATTAATACGGTGCTCGACCGCGTGCAATGCGAAAAGGCCGTGCACTTGTGCTTCGGCAATTATGGAGGCCAGAGTATTCAGGCGGGCGAGTGGAAGTCGCTGGTGCGATTCCTGAACTCGCTACGAGTGGGGCATTTGGTCCTCGAACTGGCGCATCGGCCACAAGGAGATCTCGACGCGTTGAAGGGTGTCGATGCGAACATCAAGCTCGGCGTGGGTGTCATCGACGTCAAGATCAATCACATCGAAACGGCGGACGAGGTCGCGCGGCGGATCGAGAAAGCGGTTGCGACGCTGGGCGCGGGGCGCGTCGGATGGGTGCATCCCGATTGCGGATTCTGGATGCTCAAGCGCTCGATCGCCGACCGCAAGATGGAAGCGCTCGTCAAGGGCCGCAACAAATATTTGTCGATTTGAGATTTACGGCGTCGCGCTCTGCGCGGCGACGGGTGCGAGGGTGCCGGCCACTTCCGACAAGGCCTGACGGAGGCGCGAGAGATCGAGCGGCTTGACCAGATAGCCGTTCATTCCCGCGGCGCGGCAGATCTGTTCGTCACCGTCCATCGCGCGTGCCGTTAAGGCGTAGACCGGGGTCTGCGTGCCTTGCGCGCGCAGCATGCGAGTCGCATCGAGGCCATCCATTTCGGGCATCTGCACGTCCATGAGGATGCAGTCGAAGCCGGCGGCAGTAGCGAATGCAACGGCTTCCCTTCCAGTCGCCGCCAGGGTTACGGAATGACCCATCCGCTCGAGAATCTTTGAGATGAGCTTCTGGTTGACGGGATTGTCCTCGGCGACGAGGATCCGCATCGGAGGCGGAGGCGACGGCGCTACAGCAGCGTCCGCGAGGGGCTTGGGTATCGATTCGCCATCCCGCACTTCGAGGCGGACGGTGAAGTGAAACGTGCTGCCTTTTTCGAGCTCGCTCTCGACCCAGACGCGGCCGCCCATCATCTCGACCAGGCGCGAACTGATCGAGAGTCCGAGGCCGGTGCCACCGTACTTCCGGGTGCCGGAGTTGTCGGCTTGCTGGAAGGGTTTGAACAAGCGGCTCAGGCCGGAGGGCGAGATTCCGATGCCGGTGTCGCGGACTGAGAAATGGATCATCATTCCGGCTTCTGCGTGCGCACGCAATTCGATGCTGCCTTGATGGGTGAATTTAATCGCATTATTGAGCAGATTAAAGAGAATCTGTCGCAATCGCAGGTCGTCACCGAAATAATATTGTGCGAGACCGTCATCGACGTTCTGATGGATCTCGAGTCCTTTGGTTCCGGCGACCGTGCGGACGCTTGCGATCACTCCGTTCAAGGTTTCGCGCAGCGCGAATTCAACGGGCACCAGATCGAGCTTGCCGGCCTCGATCTTCGAGGAATCAAGGATGTCGTTCAGCACGTGCAACAGAGAATGAGCGGAGAATTTGACGCCTTCCAGATACTCCCGCTGCTCGGTCGACTCGGCGATAGCGAACGCGAGTTCCGTCAATCCGATGATGCCGTTCATGGGCGTGCGGATTTCGTGGCTCATGTTGGCGAGGAATTCGCCCTTGGCCTTGCTGGCCGCCTGCGCCTCGACACGCAGGTGAGCCTCTGACGCGAGGAGTTCCTTGGTGGTCCGCTCGCTTTCGGTGAGGGCGCGTTCCTTGCGATTGCGGTCTTCGATCACGGCGGCGATCGCCATCGAGGTCAGCGTGGTCACGAGCAGCGCGACCTGGCATTCAAACACCAGCGCATTCGCGTCGACTTGCGCGCGCACGACGTTTGAAGCCATGACGGCGAGAATCGCCGCGGCGGCCATGACGAAGGAACCGATCGCGGCGCCGGGAAATCCAAAGCGGACGGCCATCCACACCATCACGGGCACGGGGAGGTGCTGCATCCAAACATAACGATGGGCTTCGGTCGCGGAGTTGAACGCGATGTGGGACAACAGCGCGCAGGACACGATCGCCGCCGCGGCCTCGGCCGAATGCTCACGCCAGCGCTGCCGCTTGATAACATCGGTGGCGGCCAGAATCGCCGAGCCGACGATGATGACCGCAATTGCGTCATCCGCGGCCCAGAAGCGGTAGGCTGTCACGGGATCATCGAAGGGGGATCCAGCAGCCCAATGGGACACCTGGCCGAGAGTAGCAGAGGTAAGCGGCATGATGACTACTCCACCTACCCACCAGGCGAGTAGGGAAGCAGTCGATTCAATGGGAAGCTGAAAGGCGCGCGTCCGCTTCAACGCAGTGTAGGAAATGGCTACTGCCACGGCGGCTGCGGTACTATCGCCAGCGGCGACTGGGAAAGGAGTTCCGCCCCACACCTGGCCGATCAATGTTCCGAAGGCGATCGCGGGCAAGGCACGCCATCCCACCAGGATCATGACGGCCATGGCAACGCCCGAGGCAGGCCACATTCCAGCGATGTTATCGGTGAGGAAGGCAATTCCCAGCCTCGTAGTCAGCGCCTGCACGACCACCAGAAGCAGAAATTGGGCCGAACGCGACCACTTCACATAGAACTTATCGGAACGCTAGGCCGGGGTGTGAAGGAAACGTTCCATGGTGTCGACCTCGTCCTGGGTCAGCTCGACGGAAGCGGCGCCGATGATTCCTTCTACCTGGCCGGGCGAGCGGATGCCGACGATGGCGGCTGTGACGGCGGGGTTGCGAAGTCCCCAGGCGATGGCGACTTCGCCGGGAGTTGCTCCGCCATGCGCGGCGCCGATCTCGCGCATGATTTCGACGAGGCCGAGATTGCGCGTCAGGAGCGGCTCTTTGAAATGCAGCGTGCGCTGGCGGAAATCGTCGGGAGGCATGGCAGCGATTCGTTCGCGCGTCATGCGGCCGGTTAAGAGGCCCGATTTCATAGGAGAATAAATGATCGTTCCGATGTTATGCGCGGCGCAATACGGCAGAATTTCCGTTTCGATATCGCGCGTCAGAATTGAATACGGCGGCTGCAGCGACGTGATCGGAGCGATCGCCTGCGCCCGCGCCATCTGCGAGGCGTTGAAGTTCGACACGCCGATCCAGCGGACTTTGCCTTCCTCCTTCAGCTTCGCGAGAGTCGACCAGCCCTCCTCGACGTCCTCATCCGGTTCCGGCCAGTGGATCTGATAGAGATCGATGCAGTCGACCTTCAGACGCTTGAGACTCGCTTCACATTCGCGGCGGATCGAATCGGCTTTGAGGCTCTTGCCGATTTGGCGGTCGGGGCCCCAGATGCGTTCGCACTTGGTGAAGACGTACGGGCGCGGCGAGAGTCCGGCGAGGGCTTGGGCGACTACTTCTTCGGAATGGCCGAGGCCGTAGACGGCGGCCGTGTCGATCCAATTGATGCCCGCTTCGATGGCCGCGCGTATGGCCGCGATCGAATCCTGATCGTCCTGCGGGCCCCATCCGAAGGCCCAGTCGCCGCCGCCGATCGCCCAGGCGCCGACGCCGAGGCGTGTGATTTGCATGTCACTGTTGCCGAGTTGTTTGGTTTGCATTTGTTTATTGAAAGAGCTTGGCGACTGCGTTGGCGATGGTCGGAGCGACATCAGGCCCGACGGAGTTCACCTCGCCATACCAGCGTTTCTTCGCGCCATTGAGCCACGGCGCCTCGTTGTCCCATTCGGCTTTCGGAATGATATAGCCGATTTCGTCGTTGGCGAGGCCGAACAGCATGCGATAGGGCGCCGTCATCATTTGCTTGATCGGCTTCTCGACAGGAGCGTCAGGGAAGTCCGCGCCGGAGTAGTGTTCGACGCCGCCGAGGCTCAGTTCCGGATACATTTCGCCAGGAATGAGAGCGCATTCGAGAAGCGGCGCTCCGTGGTTGATGAGAGTGAAGGCGCCGACGATTGAGGGAGTCGTTCCGTCTTTGTTAAGGGGCTTGCGGCCGGAATAGAGGTTCAACGCCATCGCCTGTTCGAAGCCTTTGTTTGCGAGCGGAACATTGATGCGTTGTTCGCGGTATTGAATCGCGTCGACCGGGGCGGCTTCGCCCTTCTCGATTGCCTCGACCGCGATCGCGCCGACACGGTTGCCGATGTAGATGGCCTTCTCGAAGGTGCCGTCCTTCAAGTCGCCGGGGACGTGCGCGCCGAGCGGCGACTGCATGCCGCCGATCGCTCCGTTGGCGTAAACGGCGATGCCGCCGAGCTTCGCTTCGACAGTCGTGCGCAATGTCGCGACGTAATCGGATGTGATGAGCGTGTTCTTCGACGCGAGGGCTTCCGGATGATTCGCCCAGTTGATGAGGGTCGCGATGGTCTTGCCGTTCGAATCGACCGCGCGGATCGCGAGCAGTTCCGCATCGTGCCGCACCGGCGGCCGCGAATCGTCGATGAACGTGTCGAGTTCGTCGGGATGCGTCTTGGCGATGGTGAGCTTCGCGGGCGCCATCGACTGGTAGGCATTCACCGCCGCTTTCGCTACTTGCGCGGTGAGGAAGCTCATGTATGTTTCGTTGATGCCGGTCTTGCCCAGAGGTCCCCAGAGACCCATCGAATCCGGGCCTTGATGGACGTGCGTCGCCGCGATGACGATGTCGGCGCGGCTGACGTCCTTCGCGATCGCGGCACGCATGCGGTCGACGTCGTCGAGGAAGATTCCGATCGAGTCGACGGCGCAGATGATTAGCGCTTTCGGACCTCCGGCATCGATCGAGAAGCAGCGCGCGTATAGATCGTCGTGTATGCCGGTCGCGATCCGGTTGTTGCCGAATCCGGCCATATAGACCGGGCCGTGGATTTTCAAATCGGGCGTGACGATTTCCTTGGCGGCGCCGACGCGCAGTTCGGCGGCGGGCGTTATTGACGCGAGCAGCGCGGCGACGACTGCGAGCCGGATCGTTAGACCCACCATGCCTGTCCGACGCTTTCCTTGATCACGATGTTGTTCAGGAATGCCGCCGCTTTCGTGAGACCTTCATCGGCCGACATGAGCGAGTCTTCGTGCTCGATCGAGAGTACATAATCGTAGCCGAACATCCGCAGGGTCGAGATGAATTCCGTCCACCATTGATTCGAATGTCCGTAGCCGACGGTGCGGAAGATCCAACTGCGGTTGCGTTCGTCAGTGTATTTCTTCGTATCCAGGACGCCGGTCTTCGGAAGGTTGACGTCGTAGATTTGAGTGTCTTTCGCGTGGACGTGGAAGATGCAGTCGCCGAGGACGCGGATGGCGGCAATCGGATCAATCGCCTGCCAGAACATATGGCTGGGGTCGTAGTTGCAACCGACGCTCGGTCCGGCGATTTCGCGCAGGCGGAGCATCGTCTCGGGACTATAAACAACAAAGCCTGGATGCATCTCGATCGCGATTTTGACGCCATGGTCGGCGGCGAACTTCCCGTGCTTCGTCCAATATGGTGTGACCTTCTTGTTCCACTGCCAGTCGAGGATTTCGAGGTAATGCGGAGGCCACGGGCACGTCACCCAATTCGGATATTTTGATTTATCGGAATCACCGGGGCAGCCGGAGAAGTCAATAACGACGGGCACTTCGAGCTTTTCCGCGAGCAGGATCGTCTTGCGCGAGATCTCCTGATTCTTCTTCGCGAACGCGGTGTCGGGATGCAACGGATCGCCATGGCAACTGAGCGCGCTGATGGTGAATCCGTTGTCAGCGATGAGCTTCTTGAAATCGTGCAGCTTGGTCTTATTGGTCAGCATGTCGAGGCTGCAATGCGGGCCGCCGGGATAGTTACCGGTTCCAAGTTCGACGGTTGTAATGCCGAGAGACCTGAGCTTTTCGAGTACTTTTTCCAGAGGAAATTGGGAGAGGAGGGCGGTGAAGCATCCTACGCGCATATGGTTTGAGTGGACTCCTTGGTCAGAATATCATGGGGGGCCTGTTATCGCGGCGTCAAATGCGGCCACGCGAGTTCTACGCCTCGCGAGGTGAGGCGCGATTGAAAGGCCTCGAGCCGCTGCGGCTGATTTCGAATTCCGCGTGGGGACTCGTGCGTGGCTATCGCCTCCGCCGCCAGCATCCCTGCCGATTCGCCGATGTTCCACTCGACTGGATGGAGACGGTAGCAGCCGTTGGTGATGTGCGTGACGCCCAGGTTCTTCGAGGCCGCGAGCAGGTTGTCGACGCGCTTCGGAATGAGCGAGCCCAGCGGAATCTGGAAGGGCAGCGAGCTGATGTCGATGTAGTTGTCGTCTCCGGATGTCGGATGGAGATCGATTCGGTAGCTGCCGATGCCGACCGTGTCGGGAAAGATTTCGGCTGCGGTCTGCGGCTTGCGCGCTTCAGTTCCGACGTGCTGCTCGAGCACCGTGAATTCGGCCTCGATGCGGCGAGACTCGCGGATATATGGGTATTTTGCGAGTCCATCCTCGGTGCCGGTGATGTCGCGCCGCAGCCGGAGGCCTTTGTATCCGGCTTCGGTCTGCATCCAATAGAGGAACGACAGGCTCAGTTGCTTGCCGCCGAGCAGATGCTTCGCCTCTTCCTGTTTCGAGACGCCGTGGAGATTGCCGAGCCAATAGTCGTTCTGGGGCCAGTTCACGAGCGTGATGTCACTCTTGAATGCGCCGGGTGTGAAATTTTTCGCGTTGGCGATGCGGCGGTAGAGCCATAGATTGAGGGATCCTTTCACGGGATCTTCAATCTCCGGATCGAACGCGACTTTGCGTTCGGCGAGCGTCCGGGGATTGGGCATCGACCAGCTCAGCAGCTTGCCTGGCCACGCGGGCTTCATCGCGGGAATGTAGTCGCGCCAGAACGTGTAGTCTTCCGGCTTGTCGATCGTATGATCCTCACCCTTGCGATAGTCAATCGCAAAGCAGTATGTGAAGGATTGGATGTTCGCGGGCTGCGCCTCTGCGGGCGCGTGCGGCTCGCCGGTCTGCTTCGACGATTCGAACCCGGTGACGAACTCGACGTGCGCGAGCGGCAGTAGGTCGCCCTGTTCGGTCGCGTCGAGAAAGTACTGAGCGTCGATGACGCTCTCCGCGCCGGTCTCGAGGCTTTTGATTTGCACCGATCGAATACGATCGCGTTCGATGTCTGCCGCGATCGGAACGTGGCGCAATAGAACAGTGAGCCATCCGCCGCTGACGTAGGGCGCGAGCATTCCTTCGAGCACCGCCAGCGATACTCGCGGTTCATGCGTGAGCTTCGAAACCGAGCCATCGCCGGGATTGAGAAATGGCCGTGCGCGAGCCTCGGCAGTGAGCGGATAGTGATTGCGATAGTAGTCGCGAACGCCCGTGCGATATTCGCGATAGGCACGAGTTGCACCGAACGACTCGATCCACGGATGCTCATCCGGAGGCACAGCCTGTGAGGTGACCTGTCCTCCGATCCAGTCCGTTTCCTCAGTCATCACCACGCGCATGCCATTGCGCAAAGCGCCGAGTGCGGCGGCGCAGCCACCGAATCCTCCGCCGATGAGGGCGACGTCGCAGACACGTGACTTCGGAGTCGCGCCAAATAAGGCGGGCGCGGCCGCGAGCGTCTGCAGCAGCGTCCGCCGCGTGGTCTTCATTGGAACAGCATGGGAGCGAATTCGTTCAGATAATCGCGCCAATTGATCCAGGTGTGGCCGCCGGTGCTTTCGTGGAATTCCGGATGGAAGTCGTGCTTGCTGAGCATCTCGACCGTGGACTTCGTTACCTGCAGCAGGAAGTCGTCCGCACCGGTTGAGAACCACACCAATTTGAGGCCCTTCTTCGAACCGGGACTGTCGAGCGCAGAGGCGTGTTCCGCGGCCCAACTCTCGATGCCGTTGGGGTTGAAGCCGCCGCCGCCCTGCTTCAACGCGATAATGCCGGAGCTGAAGACGCCGATGTAGGCGAACTTCTCAGGCATACGCGCCATCAGGTTCAGGGTCTGCGCGCCGCCCATCGACAAGCCGGCGAGCGCGGTGTCTTTGCGGTCGGTCAGCACGCGGTAGTGCGAGTTGACGTAGGGCATCACGTCTTCCGTAAAATCATTGAGGAATTCATCGCCCGAGCCCGGCGTGAAGCGTCCGGCGCTGGTATGTCCGGCGGGCATCACGATGATCATCGGCTTCGCTTTCTTCGATGCAATCAAATTGTCGAGGATGAAGTTCGCGCGGCCCACCGACGTCCAGCAATCGTCGTTATCGCCGGCGCCGTGCAGGAGATAAAACACCGGGTACTTCTCGCGTCCACCGAGTTCATAGCCAGGCGGCGTGTAGACATGCATGCGCCGCATCCGTCCGAGGGCGGTCGATTTGTAGTAGATTTCTGCGACGGCGCCATGCGGGACGTCGTTCGATGCGTCCATGAAGGCTGCGCCTGGGACGACGACGTAGCTGCTGTCATTGCCGACGCTCTCGCTCACATCCGGATTTTTTGGATCGAGCGTGCGCACACCGTCGACGTTATAGGTGTAGCGATAGGTTCCGGGATCGATTGCGGCAGTCGTCACCGACCAGACACCGTTATCGGCCTTCGTCAACTCGACGTGGTTGCCGCCTTTGAACTCGCTTGCGAGATACACTTTCTCGGCTTTAGGAGCGTAAATGCGGAACGTGACCGCGTGATCCGCGGCGACTTCCGGAGAAATGAGCGTATCGTTCGGAGTCGGCGGCGGGGCGCCGGGTAGGCGATTCTGGCCGATGGCGGCCGGAACAAATGACGCGATCAGGAACGCGGCGTGGCGCAGTTGCATAACGGGGAACTCCTTCGGCGTAATGACGGGAAGGGTTTGATAAAGTTACTGACCATGATGCGGACCATTTCAGCCCTTCTCGCGCTCCTGCCATTATGCTACGGCCAACAGGATGTGGATCAGAAGGCGCTTGGGCAGCAGGCTTATTTATTCGCGTATCCGCTGGTGTTGATGGATGTGACGCGGCAGGCCGCGCAGGGAATGAATAGCCTGGTGCATCTGCGCGCGTTTCCCACCGACAAATTCCGGTACATCGTGCGCCCGAACGCCGATACCCTTTATTCGAATGCGTGGCTCGATCTCGAAAAAGAGCCGATGCTGCTGCATGTGCCGGATACGCACGGCCGCTTTTATCTGATGCAGATTATGGACGCGTGGACGGAGACCATTTCTGCTCCGGGCAAACGGACGACAGGCACGGGCGAAGGATGGTTCGCGATCGTCGGGCCGGGCTGGAAGGGGACGCTCCCGGCGAAGGCTACGCGCATCGATTGCCCGACCAATATGGCCTGGATCCTCGGGCGCACGCAGACTAACGGCGCTGCGGATTATGAGAATGTCCACGCGATACAGGATGGCTACCGGTTGATGCCGCTGAGCCGTTATCCGGATGGAGTGGCGGCATCCGATCAACGACGGCCGGGCGCCAGGCGGGTTCCGCCACAAATTGTCGCGGAGATGAGTACCGCGGAGTTCTTCCGGCGATTCGCAGCTTTGATGAAGTCGAATCCACCGCACGCGGTCGATGCGCCTTTCATGAACAAGCTGGCGAAATCGTTGGACGCTCCGCTCAGCGCGGACTTCGAAGCCGGAGCCGAGCGGGCGAAGCTGCTGCTCGCGACGATCGAATCGAAGCGCGCGCTGCTCGGAAATGTCGGCCCTACCGGATGGACGAAAGGCAGCTCGTCGATCGGCCGTTATGGAACGAACTACCTTGCGCGAGCGGTCGTCGCACGAATCGGCTTGGGGGCGAATCCTCCAGAGGACGCCGTGTATCTCAACTGCTCGGTCGATGCCATGGGTGCCGCGCTCGATGGTTCGCGACGATACAAGATGCACTTCGAGAAGGCTCAACTTCCGCCGGTCAATGCGTTCTGGTCGATCACGGTTTATGATCCGGCGGGATACTTCATCTCGAATCCGATCGGCCGTTACGCGATCGGCGACCGGGACAAGTTGAAATTCAATGAGGATGGTTCGCTCGATCTATATCTGCAGGAATCCGCGCCGGCGGAATCCGATCGCGTGAACAATTGGCTGCCTTCGCCCAAAGGGAGTTTCAACCTTGCGATGCGCCTCTATTGGCCGCGGGCTGAGATCTTAAATGGATCGTGGACTCCGCCTGCTGTCACTGTTGCTGCTCCCTAGCCTTCCAGGAATGCATCGACGGCGCTCCAGAACAGATCCGGAGCCTCGACCCATGGCACGTGCGCGACACCTTCGATAGTGACCAGGCGTCCGTGCGGCAACCGCTCTGACCACTCGACTCCGGCGCCGTAGGGCGCACTGCGGTCTTTGGTGCCATGAATCGTGAGCACTGGACAAGTGACGCGTGCGAAGTCCTCGGGGGCGAGGTGCAGACGTTGCAGAGACGGTGTGATGTTCCGCATCCAGTGCTTCATGAAATTGCGTTCGTTTGGAAGATCGCAGAATCCCCAGTCGGCAATGCCCGCGGCATGAGCCGGATTGGCGACGAACAGCGGACGCGCCAAGGCCCACCACTTGCGGCAGAATTCGATCGGATCGAGGGATGCGCGTTGCGGCTCAAGAGCCTGCAAATCCGCCCAGATTTGTGACATCCTCTCATCTGTGTAGCTCAGCGGCGGCTGATATTGGTGACCGAACTCGTGCGGCGGCGGACTGATTTGGATCATCCGGCTCACGCGCTCCGGATGCCGCATGGCGTAGAGCGCGATCACCAGTCCGATGTAGGAATGCCCGATGAGCACGGCACGTTCGATGCCGAAATCCGCGCGAATCGTTTCGATGTCGTCGACGTCGTGTTCGACTCCGCGAGCAATCAGTGCGGGATCCTCGACGGCGTCCGACCGGCCGCGGTTTCGCAGATCAAAGAATATAACGGTGTGCCTGGCGGCGAGACGCTCGAACGGCGCGGCCATCGAAACGGCGTTGGGAATAATGATCGCCGTTCCGCCCGATCCCAATTTGCGGGCAAATAATTCGATTCCGTCCGCCGTCCGAACGCGTGTGTCCATGGGCCGAGTGTATCGTTGAATCGACTTCGATCGAACCAACATCCGGATTCCCACGTATATATGCTTTCGAAGCCACGGCGGAACCTAACCGCTGGGCGTAACCTTCGTCTGCTTGTTGAGTATTGATACAAGGCCCAGGAATGAACAACCTTCTGCAAGACATCCGCTACGCGTTTCGCACGCTTTCGAAAGCGCCCATCTTCACCGCGGTCGCGATCCTGTCGCTCGCGTTCGGGATCGGTGCGAATTGCGCGATCTTCAGCTTGCTCGATCAATTGCTGCTGCGGACACTGCCGGTGCGCGATCCGGGTAGCCTCATCCAGATGTCGGCGAGGGGATCCCACT
>DASXZC010000318.1:0-2613 GCA_036502165.1 Bryobacteraceae bacterium | reverse complement strand
CTCCGAAACCCATCGAAATCGAATACAGCACGCGGCTCAAGAATCTGCGGAAGCTCGACTACAGCACGGTGGAAGCAACGCACCGCGTGGACTTCGATGCCGATTACGACATCCGCATCGGACTGCCTGGGCAGCGCGCCGCTGACGCGAAGCCTGTCCAGATGGGGCTCTGGATGGACGGGAAGCTTCTCGACCAGATCAGCGTCGAGACCAAGCCGAGCGGCCTGACCTATTTCAATCCGTATTCCGAAGAGCACATGAAGGTGTATCTGCCGGAAGGCGACCATGTGTTCCGTCTGGGCTTCATCAATGACGATTTCGTCAAGACACTGGACGATAAGAGCGCCTACAGCGACAAGGAAAACAAATTCATCGGCTCGATGTTCTTCGTCGGGCCGTATCCTTCGAAGGTCGAGAAGGAAAGCCGTAAGAAGATTTTGATCTGCGATCCCGCGACCGGCGATTCCTGTGTTGAGAAGATCATTTCCACGCTCGCGCGGCACGCCTATCGCCGCCCGGTGACGAAGACGGAAGTCGCGGAGCTCATGCATTTCGTGGCGCTGGCGAAAGCCGATGGCCGCACGCCGGAGCAGGGAATTGAGCTCGCGATTGAAGCGATTCTGGTTTCGCCGAATTTCCTGTTCCACATCGAGCACGATCCGAATCCGACCAATCCGGACGCGATCCACAAGATCACCGACGTGGAACTGGCGAATCGCCTGAGCTACTTCCTCTGGAGCTCGATGCCGGATGAAGAACTTCAGACGCTGGGCGAGACGGCCAAACTCTCGCAGCCCGGCGTGCTCGATGCACAGATCAAGCGCATGCTGGACGATCCGAAGTCGTCGGCGTTCGCGGAGAATTTCGCCGGCCAGTGGCTCGAGATCCGCAACCTCGATAACATCAAGCCCGATCCGGACAAGTTCCCCGCGTGGAACCCGCAGCTTCGCGATGCGTTCAAAACCGAGACGCGCATGTTCTTCGACAACATGCTGCGCGAGAACCGGCCGATCACCGAGTTCCTGAACGCGCGCTACACCTACCTGAATGACTATCTCGCGAAGTACTACGGGATCGATGGCGTCAAAGGGCCGGACTTCCGGCGGGTCGATCTGACGACCGACCAGCGCGGCGGCATTCTGAGCCAGGGCAGCGTGCTCGCGGTTTCGAGCTATCCTTCGCGCACCTCGGTTGTGATTCGCGGCAAGTACATTCTGACGAACATTCTCGGCACTCCGCCGCCTCCGCCTCCGCCCGACGTTCCGCCACTGGATGAAGCCGCGGTCGGCGCCGCGATGTCGCTGCGCCAGCAGATGGAAAAACACCGCGCAAACGCGGTCTGCGCTTCGTGCCACTCGCGCATGGATCCGCTCGGCTTCGGGCTCGAGAACTACGACGCAATCGGCAAGTGGCGCACGATGGACGGCAAGTTTCCCGTCGATTCGAGTGGCGTGCTGCCGAGCGGCAAGACGTTCTCGACTCCGATCGAGATGCGCGCCGTGCTCACCAGCCTGAAGGACGACTTCGCCCGTTGCCTGACCGAGAAGCTTATGGTCTACTCGCTCGGTCGCGGACTGAAGCCGTACGACAAACACACCATCGAACAGATCGATACGAAACTGGGGACGGAAGGCTACGGCTTTCAGACACTGGTAACTGAGATCGTCCACAGCATGCCGTTCCAGGAACGCCGCGGCGAAGCCGTGACATCCGAGAACACTCCGGCGGCCAAGCCGAAACAGGTCGCCGCGAAGTAGCTTAGGTTAGTTGACCGATGGTAATTCGGCCTGCGTAACAACAAGGCGTTCCGCATTCCCGGCGCGGGGTTCGAGCTTCAGACCGAGCTGTTGCTGCAGGGCAGTAAAGATCGAGATTCCGTTCGGGTCGGTCGGGGTTTGCTGATTCGCGTTCGCCGGGTTCAATGCCGGGTCGGGCGTCCATTCGAGATGGAAGTTGTATTTGCCCGTCAGGCCGGTCATGTCGACCACGGGTCTTCCCACCTGACCTTCGGATAAGTAGCCCACGAACGACGGCATATCCGTTGCGGATGCGGTGAGAATTCCGCGGCCGAACGTGGAATTGATTTTCGCGTCGTCCGCGCTTCGTGAAGGCGTCAGCTTTTTCGGTCCGCCTTTGGCGACGACGAGCGCGAAAAGCGGCATCGGTGTCGACTCCTTCCGGAGCGCGAGCTGAAACCGGTCGGCGAGAAGACGCTGGAGCCGCAGTCTGACCGGAGCGTGAAAAGCCAGAATCTGCTCCTTCGTCATGGTTTGCGGATCGCCGCCGAGAGATGTTGACGGCTTGGCTTCGAGGTCGAAGCGGCGGGAGTTGATCCATGCGGGTCCGCCCTGAAGCTGGTCGTCGGTAACGTTGTAGGCGATCTTGATCAGAAAGCGCAGGGTCGCATTGCTGATGAACAGCTTGCCGCCTGCGGCGAAGTCGACTTTGAGCTGGCTATCGGGCGCGCTCGGCTTGATCCTAAAAACAGCAGTTAGCCGGGCACGGATTCCAGCCGAGCGGTACTTCCAACCATCCTTCCGTTGAGGAAAACCCTGAAGGCGGCGCTGAGAATCAGTCGCCAGCGCCCGAGTTGAGTTAACTGCTCCGCAGTCG